>NZ_BCBJ01000115.1:0-55979 GCF_001320605.1 Pseudomonas sp. NBRC 111133
CCGCCCGCACCATCGCCGAAAAGTACTTCGCCCCGCACAACCGCAAGTCCGACGAAAACGAGCCGCGCTATGTTGACGGCCGCGCCGAACTGATCCCCGAGGTGAAACCTGCCGTCGATGCGTTCCTTGAAGCCGGTTTTCTCAACGCCAACCGCGACTTCGAAGCTGGCGGCATGCAACTGCCCAGCCTGGTCTCGCAGGCCTGCTTTGCCCACTTCCAGGCCGCCAACGCCAGCACCACGGCCTACCCGTTCCTGACCATGGGCGCAGCCAACCTCATTGAGAGCTTCGGCACCGACGAACAGAAGCGCCTGTTCCTGCAACCCATGATCGAAGGTCGCTACTTCGGCACAATGGCGCTCACCGAACCCCACGCAGGCTCATCGCTGGCCGACATCCGCACCCGGGCAGAACCGGAGGGCGACGGCAGCTACAGGCTCAAGGGCAACAAGATCTTCATCTCCGGCGGCGACCACGAGCTGTCGGAAAACATCGTGCACATGGTGCTGGCCAAGCTCCCGGACGCCCCGCCCGGAGTTAAGGGCATTTCGCTGTTCATCGTGCCCAAGTACCACGTCAATCCGGACGGCAGCCGTGGCCCACGCAACGATGTGCTGCTGGCCGGGCTGTTCCACAAGATGGGCTGGCGTGGCACCACCTCCACCGCGCTGAACTTCGGCGACAACGGCCAGTGCATCGGCTACTTGGTCGGCCAGCCTCATCAGGGCCTGGCCTGCATGTTCCAGATGATGAACGAGGCACGCATCGGTGTTGGCATGGGCGCAGTAATGCTCGGTTACGCCGGTTACCTGTACTCGCAGGAATACGCCCGCCAGCGCCCGCAGGGTCGGCTGCCGGATAACAAAGACCCACACAGCCCGGCCGTGCCGATCATCGAGCACAGCGATGTGAAGCGCATGCTGCTGGCCCAGAAGGCCTACGTAGAAGGCGCCTTCGACCTGGGCCTGTACGCCGCTCGCCTGTTCGACGACACCCAGACCGCCAGCGAAGAAAGCACTCGCAAGCAGGCTCAGGCATTGCTCGACCTGCTGACCCCTATCGTCAAATCCTGGCCCTCGGCCTTCTGCCTTAAGGCAAACGAACTGGCCATCCAGATTCTCGGCGGCCACGGCTATACCCGCGAATACCCGGTAGAACAGTACTACCGCGACAACCGCCTGAACCCGATTCACGAAGGCACCGAAGGCATCCAGTCGCTCGACCTGCTCGGCCGCAAGCTGGCACAGAACAACGGCGCCGGCCTCAAGCAACTGATCCGCCTGATCGCCAGCACAGGCGAACGTGCCAGCCATCACCCGAACCTCGACCCGCTGCGCCAGCCGCTGGAGCAATTGGTCAACCGGCTGCAAAGCGTGACCCTGGCGCTGCTCGGCGACCTGGCCCAGGGCAAAGTCGCAGGCGCCCTGGCCAACTCGGCCCTGTACCTCAAGGCGTTCGGCCACTGCGTGATCGGCTGGCGTTGGCTGGAACAGGCCATTCACGCCGAGCTTGGCTTATTCAAGGGCAACCCCGCTGACCGCGACTTCTACCTCGGCAAGCTGCAAGCGGCGCGTTATTTCCTGACCTGGGAAGTACCGGGCTGCCATAATGAGCTGGCATTGCTAGAGGCGCGCGACGACACTTGCCTCACCATGCAGGACGAGTGGTTCTAAGGGGGAGCCACCGGGTACACGGAGGCTTGTGCATGTTTGATTCCAGCGCCCTGCTGCGCCAGCGCTTTGCCGCGCTGCGCAGTACGGCCGAATTGTTTTCCCTGCGGCATGTGAAACAGTCGCACCAGGCGCTGTCGGTTCGCCGCAATGTTGCCGAACCACCCTTCTTCAGCCAGGACGAAGGCGCCATGCTCACCGTGCGGGTCAATGGTGTGGAGGCTTACGCGGCCACCGCCGACCTGTCCCAGGCGGGCCTGCAACACGCGTTGGAGCAGGCCGAGGCCCTGGCCCGGCAGATCGCCCGGCACAGCTTGCTCGATCTGCGCGACCAACCCGTGACCAACGCCCGTCACGACCATGTTTCACCCAACTTCGACCAGCCTGTGCCGTCCCTCGCCGACTGCCTTGGCTTGCTTGCCGCCGAGTCGGCCAGCGTCCCCAAGGACGACCGCCTGGTGGACTGGCAAGCCAGCCTGGGCCTGACCCTGGTCGAGCAAACCTACCTGAACTCGGCCGGCGCCGAACTGCGCCATGCCCAGCGTTTCCTGTTCCCGGGGCTGGGCGTGACCGCTAGCGACGGGCAGGACAGCCAGAGCCGCAGCCTGGGCCGCGACAACTTCGGCCAGCAGGGTGGCTTCGAGATCATCGAGCGCTGCGGGTTGGTGGGCGCCGCCCGACAGGTCGCCGACGAGGCGCTGCAACTGCTGCTGGCCCCCAACACCCCAAGCGGCCCGCGTGACCTGCTGCTGATGCCGGACCAGATGATGCTGCAGATCCACGAGTCCATCGGCCACCCGCTGGAAATGGACCGCATCCTCGGTGACGAGCGTAATTACGCTGGCACCAGCTTCGTCAAAGCCAGCGATTTCGGCCACCTGCAATACGGCTCCAGCCTGCTGAACGTGACGTTCGACCCGACCATCGGCGAAGAGCTGGCCAGCTACAGCTTTGACGACGACGGCACCCCGGCCAGCAAGCAGTTCCTGATCCGCGACGGCCTGCTGTTGCGCCCGCTGGGCGGCGCATTGTCGCAATTCCGCTCTGGTCTGGACGGCGTGGCCAACAGCCGCGCCTGCGGGTGGAACCGTGCACCGATCGACCGCATGGCCAACCTGAACATCGAGCCGGGCGACCAGAGCCTGGCGCAACTGGTGAAGGGCATCGAGCATGGCATCCTGATGCGCACCAACCGTTCCTGGTCCATCGACGACGCGCGCAACAAGTTCCAGTTCGGCTGCGAATGGGGCCAGCTGATCGAAAACGGCGAGCTCAAGGGCATCGTCAAGAACCCCAACTACCGCGGCATCTCCGCACAGTTCTGGCGCAACCTGGCGGCGGTTGGCGACCGCAGCACCTTCCAGGTACTTGGCACGCCCAACTGCGGCAAGGGCGAGCCCAACCAGGTGGTGCGGGTCGGTCATGCCTCGCCGGCCTGCGTATTCCGCCAGATTGACGTATTTGGAGGAGACGCCTGATGAAGCACGCTTTCGAAACCCTGGTCGGGGATGTGCGCGCCGCCCTGCAAGCAGGCGAGCAGTTCACCCTCGGCTACAGCGCCGAACAGTCGCAATTCGTGCGTTTCAACAATGCCAAGGTGCGCCAGGCCGGCACTGTAAGCCAGGCCAGCGCGCAACTGCGGTTGGTCCGTGATGGCCGCCAGGCGGAACAGCAGGTGACCTTGAGTGGCGACGCGCAACTGGACCGCCAGCGCCTTGGCGATGCGCTGGAGCAACTGCGCCAGACCTTGCCACTGTTGGCCGTTGACCCTTATCTGTGGCTAGACGAAAGTGCCTGGCAAAGCCACAGCCTGCAGGTGCAGCCCCTGCCCGAACTGGACGAAGTACTGGCCCTGCTCGACCACGAAGCAGGCGAGCTGGACCTGGTCGGTATCTACGCTGCCGGTCCGATCTGCCGGGGCTTTGCCAGTTCGTTCGGTGCCTTTGGCTGGCACCAGGCCAACAGCTTCAACTTCGACTGGAGCCTGTTCCATGAAAACGGCCAGGCGGTGAAGGCCAACTATGCCGGCCAGGTGTGGAGCGCGGATGACTTCATCGCACGTCTGCGACAGGCGCGGGAACAGCTGGGCTTCCTTGGCCGCCCGGTAGTCACCCTCAAGCCCGGCAGCTATCGCGCCTACTTGGCACCAGCCGCCATGGACGAAATCGCTGGCATGCTGTGCTGGGGCGGCTTTTCCGCACAGGCCCTGGCCACCGGCAATAGCGCATTGCAACGTTTGTACAACGGCGATGCACGGCTGAGCCCGCTGGTGAGCTTTACCGAGCAGGTCAGCGGCTCGCTGAGCCCGGCGTTTTCCGATGAGGGGGCTCCACGCCTGGATGTGCCATTGATCCAGCAAGGTGAGGCTCGGCAGCGATTGATCAGTGCGCGCAGTGCGGCCGAATTCGAGTTGCTGGCCAATGGTGCCGACAGCTACGAGTCGCCGTGCGCACTGAGCCTGGCACCGGGTAACTTGACGAGCGAGCACATTCTTGAGCGCCTGGGCACCGGGCTGTACATCAGCAACCTGTGGTACCTGAACTACTCTGACCTGCCGGCAGCGCGCATGACCGGGCTGACCCGGTTCGCGACTTTCTGGGTGGAAAACGGGCAGATCCAGGGGCCCGTGAGCACCATGCGCTTCGATGACAGCCTGTACAGCTTGCTCGGCAGCCAGTTGGAGGACCTGACCCGCGAGCGCGAGATGATCTTGTCGACCAGCACCTATGGACAGCGCAGTACCGGGTCGAGTCATTTGCCGGGGGCACTGGTCAAAGGCCTGACCCTGACACTGTGATAGGCATTAGCGGCCTCTTCGCGGGCAAGCCCGCTCTCACAGGGTATTCACCACCCTCAGATGTGGTGCAGTACCTGTGGGAGCGGGCTTGCCCGCGAAGGGGCCGGCACTGACAAACGAGGAAGTCATGCCCGATCGAGCACCGCTAGACCCCGTCACCGCCCGCTGGATCCCCTGGGTGGTGGCCATCGCCTTCTTCATGCAGTCCCTGGACGGCACCATCCTCAACACCGCGCTGCCGGCCATGGCCCGCTCGCTGGCCGAAGACCCGCTGCGCATGCAGGGCGTGATCATCGCCTACATGCTCACCGTAGCCCTACTGATCCCTGCTTCGGGCTGGATCGCCGACCGTTTCGGCACCAAGCGCATCTTCTTCAGTGCCATCCTGCTGTTCAGCTTCGGCTCGCTACTGTGCGCCGCAGCCAATAGCCTGGGCTTTCTGATCTTCGCCCGCGTCGTGCAGGGCCTGGGCGGTGCGCTGATGCTGCCGGTCGGGCGGCTGGTGGTGTTGCGCGCCTACCCGCGCAGCGAGCTGGTGCGAATCATGAGTTTCATCACCATCCCCGGCCTCCTCGGCCCGTTGCTGGGCCCGACGGTCGGCGGCTGGCTGGTGGAAATCCTCAGTTGGCACTGGATCTTCCTGCTCAACCTGCCCGTCGGCCTGCTCGGCTGCCTGGCCGTGTGGAAGTTCATCCCGGACCTGCGCGGCGCCGAGCGCACCACGTTCGACGGCCCCGGTTTCCTGCTGTTCGGCGCCGCGATGGTACTGATCACCATCGCCATGGAAGGCCTGGGCGAGCTGCACCTGCCGCACTTGCGGGTGATGTTGCTGCTGTTCGCCGGCATGGCGTGCCTGGCCGCCTACTGGCTGCGTGCCGGGCGCGACCCGGAGCCTTTGTTCTCGCCCAGCCTGTTCCGCGTGCGCACCTTCGCCATCGGCATCCTTGGCAACCTGTTCGCCCGCTTGGGCAGTGGCGCCCTGCCGTTCCTGGTGCCGTTGCTGCTACAGGTCGCACTGGGTTACTCACCGGCCCAGGCCGGCATGAGCATGATCCCGCTGGCGGCAGCGGCCATGCTGGCCAAGTCCGTTGCCCGCCCGCTGATCGAGCGCTTCGGTTACCGCATCATCCTCACCGGCAACACCCTGCTGCTGGGCCTGCTGCTGGCCAGCCTGGGGCTGGTCGACGAGCAGACGCCCTACGCCGTGCTGCTGATTCAGTTGGGCTTGCTGGGGGCGGTCAACTCGATGCAGTTCACCGCGATGAACACCGTGACCCTGATCGACCTGGACGACGCCAGCGCCAGCAGCGGCAACAGCCTGCTGTCGGTGGTCGCGCAGCTGGCCCTGAGCCTGGGCGTAGCCTGTGCTGGCGCACTACTCGGTGGCTTCACCGCTGCCGGCAGCGCTGAAGGCGTGGAGTCCACCTTGGGCGCCTTCCAGCTGACCTTCGTCACCATCGGCGTGATGGCCATGCTGGCGGCAGCGATCTTCCTGCAACTGGCGCCCACGGACGGAAGGCGTGCCCGTCGTCCGGAAGAACACATGGAGTCGTAGGGCGAATGGCCATGAGGCTGGTAGACTATGCGGCATTTTTCGCTTCGCACCGCAGGCCAGCCTCGTGACCACCGAATCCACCGCCTTTGCCACTCTGCCGTTGTCCGCCGCCATGCTGGCGAATCTGGACGCCCTCGGCTATGCCTCGATGACGCCGATCCAGGCCCAGAGCCTGCCGGTCATCCTCAAGGGCCAGGACCTGATCGCCCAGGCCAAGACCGGCAGCGGCAAGACCGCCGCCTTCGGCATCGGCCTGCTGAACCCGATCAACCCGCGCTACTTCGGCTGCCAGGCGCTGGTGCTGTGCCCTACCCGCGAGCTTGCCGACCAGGTGGCCAAGGAGCTGCGCCGCCTGGCCCGCGCCGAGGACAACATCAAGATCCTCACCCTGTGCGGCGGCGTTTCGCTGGGCCCGCAAATCGCCTCGCTGGAGCACGGTGCGCACATCATCGTCGGCACCCCGGGGCGTATCCAGCAACACCTGGACAAGGGCACTCTGGTACTCGATGGCCTGAACACGCTGGTACTGGACGAAGCCGACCGCATGCTCGACATGGGCTTCTTCGACGCCATCGCCAGCATCATCGGCAAGACCCCGTCACGCCGCCAGACCCTGCTGTTCTCGGCCACCTACCCGGCCGGCATCAAGCAACTGGCCGCCGACTTCATGCGCAACCCACAGCAGGTGAAAGTCGAAAGCCTGCACACCGACAACCAGATCGAACAGCGCTTCATCGAGATCGACCCGCAGCAGCGCCTGGAGGCCGTCACCCGCGTGCTCGGCCACTACCGCCCGCAGTCCTGCGTGGCGTTCTGCTTCACCAAGCAGCAGTGCGAGGACGTGGTTGCCCACCTGACCGCCAAGGGCATCGTCGCCCAGGCGCTGCACGGCGACCTGGAGCAGCGCGACCGCGACCAGGTGCTGACCATGTTCGCCAACCGCAGCAGCTCGGTGCTGGTGGCTACCGACGTGGCCGCGCGCGGCCTGGATATCGATGGCCTGGACATGGTCATCAACGTGGAGCTGGCGCGTGATGCCGAAATCCACGTACACCGCGTGGGCCGTACCGGCCGTGCAGGTGAGAAAGGTGTTGCAGTCAGCCTGGTGGCACCGGCCGAAGGCCACCGTGCCCAGGCTATCGAGGAGCTGCAGAATAGCCCACTGCGCTGGGACCAGCTGGACAGCCTGAAGAACAAAGGCGGCGAGCCGCTGCTGCCGGTGATGAGCACCCTGTGCATTGCAGCCGGGCGCAAGGACAAGCTGCGCCCAGGCGATATTCTCGGGGCACTGACCGGTGATGCCGGCATCCCGGGCAAGCAGGTGGGCAAGATTGCCATCTTCGACTTCCAGGCGTTCGTTGCCGTGGAGCGGGCGCTGGCCAAGCAGGCCATGCAGCGGCTGAACAGCGGCAAGATCAAGGGCCGCGCCCTGAAAGTCCGTATCGTTTGATATTTTTTGGGGCTGCTTCGCAGTCCATCGCAGCGGCCCCGGCTATTCATGAGGTAACACCGTGCATTCCACCGACGTCATCATCCTCGGCGCCGGCGCCGCCGGCCTGATGTGCGCCCAGCTCAGCGCCCGTCGTGGCCGCCGGGTGCTGCTGCTCGACCACGCCAACAAGCCCGGCAAGAAGATCCTCATGTCCGGCGGCGGGCGCTGCAATTTCACCAACATGTACACCGAGCCGGCCAACTTCCTGTCGCAGAACGCGCACTTCTGCAAGTCGGCCCTGGCCCGCTACACCCAGTGGGACTTCATCGAACTGGTGTGCAAGCACGGCGTGGCGTACCACGAGAAGAAGCTCGGCCAGCTGTTCTGCGACAACAAGGCCAGCGACATCCTCGACATGCTGCTGGCCGAGTGCGACGAGGCTGGCGCCGAAATCCGCATGCACACCAGCATCGAACAGATCGAAAAGACCGAAACCGGCTACCTGCTGCAGACCAGCGGTGGCCAGTTCGCCTGCCAGTCGCTGGTGATCGCCACCGGCGGCCTGTCGATCCCGACCCTGGGTGCCACCGGTTTCGGCTACCAAGTGGCGCGCCAGTTTGGCCACACCCTGCTGCCGACCCGCGCCGGGCTGGTGCCGTTCACCATCACCGAGCCCCAACTCAAGGCACTGTGCACCGAGTTGTCCGGCACCTCGCTGGACTGCACCGCCAGCTGCAATGGCAGCAGCTTCCGCGAGAACCTGCTGTTTACCCACCGCGGCCTGAGCGGCCCGGCGATCTTGCAGATTTCTTCGTTCTGGGAAGCCGGTGACACGGTGGAGATCAACCTGCTGCCGGACCGCGATGCGCTCACCTGGCTGCAACAGATGCAAACCGAGCGCGCCAACGCCGAACTGAAGACCGTGCTGGGCGAGGTGTTCACCCGCAAGCTGGCCAACCTGCTGGCCGAGCAATGGTTCGAGTCCAGGCCGATGAAGCAGTACACCCCGGCAGAGCTGGCACAGATCGCCGAAAAGCTGGCGAACTGGCAAGTGGTACCGGCCGGCACCGAAGGCTACCGCACCGCCGAAGTCACCCTGGGCGGCGTGGATACGCGCGAAGTGTCGTCCAAGACCATGGAATCGCTGAAAAGCCCGGGGCTGTACTTCATTGGCGAAGTGCTCGACGTCACCGGCCACCTGGGCGGGTTCAACTTCCAGTGGGCCTGGGCATCGGCCAACGCCGCAGCGCAGTTCGTGTAGAGTAGAATCCATTCAGCAGCACGGAACGCTTCTTGCTGGCCCGTGCTGCAATGCATTCTTCGCTTACTGCCTAGCAGGCCATCATGTCATCGAGCTCGTTCCGTCAGTCACTGCGTCGCCTGTGGGGCCAAGACAAGTTCAGCTACAGCATCCGGGTCACCATCGCCCTCACCGGCAGCCTGGCCCTGTGCTGGTACCAGAACGAGATGGCCCTGCTGATCCCCCTGTTCCTCGGCATCATCGCCAGTGCCCTGGCCGAAACCGACGACAGCTGGCAAGGCCGTCTCAGCGCCCTTGCCGTTACCCTCGTGTGTTTTGCCATCGCCGCGTTGGCGGTGGAGCTACTGTTCCCCTACCCCTGGGTTTTCGTTGTTGCCTTGGCCTTGGCCGCATTCGGCCTGACCATGCTCGGTGCCTTGGGCGAACGCTACGGTGCCATCGCTTCAGCGACCTTGATCACAGCGGTTTACACCATGATCGGCGTGGACCAGCGCGGAGGCCAGGTGACGGACTTCTGGCACGAGCCTTTGCTGCTGGTGACGGGGGCGGCCTGGTACGGGCTGCTGTCGGTGCTGTGGCAGGCACTGTTCTCCAACCAGCCGGTGCAGCAAAGCCTGGCCAAGCTGTTCTTCGAGCTGGGCAGCTACCTCAAGCTCAAGGCCAGCCTGTTCGAGCCGGTACGCACCCTCGACGTCGAGGCCCGGCGCCTTGAGCTGGCGCAGCAAAACGGCAAGGTGGTGGCGGCGCTCAACGCAGCCAAGGAAATCATCCTGCACCGGGTCGGCAACAGCCAGCCGAACTCCAAGGTCAGCCGCTACCTCAAGCTGTATTTCCTGGCCCAGGACATCCACGAGCGGGTCAGTGCCTCGCACTACCCCTATAACGCCCTGACCGACGCGTTCTTCCACAGTGATGTGATGTTTCGCTGCCAGCGCCTGCTGCGCAAGCAGGGTTCGTCCTGCCAGGAACTGGCGCGCTCGATCCGCCTGCGCCAGCCGTTCGTGTTGGCCAGCGGTTATCCCGAAGCCCTCGAAGACCTCAACGCTTCGCTAGAGCACCTGCGCATCCAGAGCAACCCGGCCTGGCGTGGCCTGTTGCGTTCGCTGCGGGCACTGGCCGCAAACCTGGCAACACTGGACCGCCTGCTAAGCGCCGCCAGCAACCCGGACAGCCTGGCCGACGCCAGCGACAGCAGCCTGCTCGACCGCTCCCCACGCTCGCTTAAAGACGTGTGGACACGCCTGCGCACCCAGCTGACGCCGACCTCGCTGTTGTTCCGTCATGCCCTGCGGCTGCCGCTGGCACTGTCGATCGGCTACGGCATGGTGCACCTGATCCACCCCACCCAAGGCTACTGGATCATCCTGACCACGTTGTTCGTGTGCCAGCCCAACTACGGCGCAACCCGGCGCAAGCTGGTACAGCGAATCGTCGGCACCGCCGTCGGCCTGACAGTGGGCTGGGCGTTGTTCGACCTGTTCCCCAACCCGGTCATCCAGTCGCTGTTCGCCGTGGTCGCCGGGGTGGTGTTCTTCGTCAACCGCACCACCCGCTACACCCTGGCCACGGCGGCGATCACCCTGATGGTACTGTTCTGCTTCAATCAGATCGGCGATGGCTATGGGCTGTTCCTGCCGCGCCTGTTCGATACCCTGGTGGGCAGCCTGATCGCCATCCTGGCGGTGTTCCTGTTCCTGCCTGACTGGCAAGGGCGGCGGCTGAACAAGGCACTGGCCAATACCCTCGCGTGCGCCAGCGTATACCTGCGCCAGATCATGCAGCAGTATGCCCACGGCAAGCGCGACGACCTGGCCTACCGCCTGGCCCGGCGCAATGCCCACAACGCCGACGCGGCGCTGTCCACCACCTTGGCCAACATGCTGATGGAGCCTGGGCATTTCCGTAAGGAAGCGGATGTGGGCTTCCGTTTCCTGGTGCTGTCACACACCCTGCTCAGCTACCTCTCCGGGCTGGGTGCACACCGCGACACGGCGTTGCCGGCGGAGGTCCAGGAGCAGCTGATCGAGGGTGCCGGGCAAAGCCTGGCCAGCAGCCTGGACGAAATAGCCAATGGGCTGGCGGCGCGCTTGCCGGTGGCGATTCACAGTGATGAAGAAGAGGCGCTGGCCAATGCCCTGGAGCAGATGCCGGAAGAACTGGATGAGCACCAGCGGCTGGTGCAGACGCAGTTGGCGTTGATTTGCCGGCAGTTGGCGCCGTTGCGGACCTTGGCGGCGCATTTGATCAAGGAAGGAGCACCCGCCTGACTTTTGTGTGGCCTGTGCCGGCCCGTTCGCGGGTTTACCCGCGAACGGGCCGGCACAGGCAAAAGAGATCAGAAGCCATGTTCACGCAGCAGCCGGGCATAACTGCCATCCGCCTTCATCGCCACAACCGCCCGTTCGAACCGCTCGACAATCCGCGCATGCTCCGGATGCTTCAGGCTAACCAGTATATGCAAGGTGTTCTCCCCCAGCGGCGGCTCCACCAGCATCACCCCATCGCGCACCTCCTGCGGTTCACGCTGCAAGTTGTAACGCGCCACATACTCGTCCTCCACCGCCAGGTTCACCCGCCCGGCCGCCAGCATGCGCACCGCCGACGAAAAGTTGCGCACCGCCACCTTGTTCAACCGGGTATCGCCGTCGAACTCAGGTGAGTAGGCGTAATCACGCACCACAGCAATGCTGTAAGGGTACAAGTCCGATTGACGCTGATAGCGGAACTCATCGCCCGTGCGTTGTAGCAAGCGAATGCGGTTAGTCAGGTAGGCGCTGGAGAACTGCCCGATGCGGGCGCGCGAATCGCTCTGCCAGGCATTGATCAGCACGTCGTAACGCCCTTCGCTTATCCCCAGCAACGCCCGGGCCCATGGTGCCTCTTCGACTGCACTGGCATAACCGGCTCGGGTTAGCGCCGTAGTGACGATACTGGTCGCCAAGCCACCACCCGGCATGCTGGCATCAGTGAACGGTGGCCAGTTGTCGGCCACCAGGCGTAGCTTGGCGTGACCCGGTACGGGTGTTGCCAGCATCATTGCCAGTAAACCCAGAACACAAAGCAGTGGCCGCATGCTCACGTCCTTTCGCAATGGGGGGACACACTGGCGATGAGATTACACAAACCTGTTGCCGGGAGCAGCGGCCAATAGTGTCAATTTGCCTCTATTTTGGCCGTTCAGGGATACCCGAGCACTTCCCGGATCTGCCGCAGATGCTGGATGATCCACTGCTTGTCGATGGCGCCCCAGTCATGAATGCGGTAATGCCCGGCGTGGTTGCGTGCGCCCTCTTGCTGTTCGAACTCGCAGACGATGTCCAGGTCGGCCAGGGCGGCGATGGTGTCCTGGGCCGTGCGCCGTGGCATCCCGGTGGCCTCCATCAACGCGGGTACGCTGGTCGCGGTCTGGCTGTCGATCAGCCAGGCCACGTACAAACGGCGGTAGAAGCTGCTCTTGGTCTTGCTCACTTCCATGCTGCGTGGTCCTTAAACGTTGCCCGGCAGCTCCCGATAAGTCAGGTAGACGCGCAGGTCGAATTCCAGTTGGTGGTAGTCCGGCTCCATGTGCTGGCAGAGCTGGTAGAACGCCTTGTTGTGATCGCGCTCGCGCAGGTGCGCCAGTTCGTGCACCACGATCATGCGCAAGAACTGTGGCGCGGCCTCCTTGAACAACGAGGCAATGCGGATTTCCTTTTTCGCCTTGAGCTTGCCGCCCTGCACCCGCGACACCGCCGTATTGAGGCCCAAGGCCCGATGGGTCAGGTCGAGGCGGTTGTCGAACAATACCTTGTCCAGGCCCGGCGCGGTGCGCAGGTACTGCTGGCGCAGGTCCTGGGCATAGCCGTACAGCGCCTTGTCGCTTTGCACGTCATGGCGGTCGGGGTAGCGTCGCTGCAGGTACTCGCCCAGGCGGCCGCTGTCGATCATCTGCCGCACCTGCGCTTGCAGGTGCGGGGGATAGGCTTGCAAGTAACGTAATACGGTCATGGCGCTGCATTCGGCGTAACGAATGCCGATTCTAGCCAATCATGGCCCAGGCCACGAGAAAATTGCCGGAAAGCCGCTGGCGTCCGCTGCGATCATTGGGTAAGCCACCAGGAAGCCCTGCACATATTCACAACCATTGGCCTTGAGCCAGGCCGCCTGAGCCGGGGTCTCCACCCCTTCGGCAATCACCGTGATGCGGTAGTCGGCACACAGGCCAATCACACTGCGGACCAAGGCCGCATCCACCGCCGAGTCGGGCAGGCGTGCCACCAGGTGGCGGTCAAGCTTGAGGGTGTCGATTGGCAGGTCGCGCAGCATGCGCAATGAACAGTCACCCGCCCCAAAGTCATCCAGCGCTACCCGCACCCCCAACTCGCGGAGGCGGTGTATCTGTTTCACGGCCGCATCGATGTTGTACATCAACGAGGTTTCCGCCACTTCCACCTCCAGCTGCGCCGGGTCCAGTTGGTAAAGCTGGATGACCCGCTGCAACTCTTCAACCAGGCTGGGCATGACGAACTGCGCACGGCTCAAACTGATGCCGAGTACCAGGTCTGCGGGGAAGCGTTCATACCAGGCCTGGCGCTGAGCGGCCCCCTGCCGATAAATCCAGCTGGCCAGCCGGTTGATCAGCCGTGCTTCCTCCAGCAACGGAATGAACAGCCCCGGCGGCACATCGCCAACGCTAGGGTGCTGCCAGCGCAACAATGCTTCGAAACCACGCAGACGGCCATCGATGAACGACACCTGCGGCTGATAGACCAAGGTGAAGTCCTGCTGCTCGATGGCGGCGCGCACGCTGTCTTCAAGCATCAGGCGCGAACGTGCCCGGCCGTTGAGTTCCTGGTCATAGAAGCGGTACTGCTGGCGCCCGGCCTGCTTCGCGGCGTACATCGCCGCATCGGCTGCACGCAACAGGCCTTCCACATTGGCGCCGCAGTCCGGGTAGGTGGCGATGCCGATGCTCACCCCAAGGCTCACATCGAGCCCTTCGATCTGGTGACTGATCGAAATACGCTCAAGCAGTTTCTCGGCGTAACGGCCCGCCTGCTCGGGGTAAGGCAGGCTATCAAACAGCGCGGTAAATTCATCACCGCCCATCCGCGCCAGCAACGCCTCGCTACCCAGGCAGTCCTTGAGTTGCTCGCCTACCCAGCGCAGCACGCGATCACCGGTTTCGTGGCCCAGCGAGTCGTTGATGCGCTTGAAGCCATCCAGGTCCATGTACATCAGCGCCTGCGCCTTGTCCGAGCGCTCGTTACGCAGCAGCGCACCTTCGGCGGCCTGGTAGAAACCCCGCCGGTTGAGCAACCCGGTGAGCGGGTCGGTAACCGCCTGGTACTCCAGCTGCTGGTGCAGGTTGCGCACCACCGACATGTCCAGCACCGTCACCACCATGGCCTGCTGGTCGGCCGGCAGCGGTGCACAGGACAGCGCCACCGGCACCAGCTCGCCCCCCAAAGTGCGCAACTGGGCATCGTGTACGCGGAAAATGCGCCGCCCCAGGTAGGCCTGGTAGAAGTCGGACTCACCCCACAGGCTGGCATTGGCCAGTTGCACCAGGTCAAGCAGGTGAGCGCCCTGCAATTGCTGCACCGGTGCCGCCAGCAAGCGCGAAATGGCCGGGTTGGCAAAACTGATGACACCTTGGGCATCTACCACCAGGATGCCCTCGGCAGCATTCTCCAGGATCGATGCGTTGAATGCCCGCGCGGCTTCCAGCTCTCGGCTCAGACGTTGCAGCATGCGCCGGTTGCGCTGCTGTTCGAGCAAGGCCTGAACCTTGGGCTTGAGGATTTGCGGGTCGAACGGCTTGAACATGTAGTCGACGGCGCCGCTGGCGTAGCCTTTGAGTACGGCGGCTTCGGACTGTTCGTTGGCGGTGAGGAAAATAATCGGGGTCAGCCGGGTGCGTTGGCTGCCACGCATTAACCGGGCGACTTCGAAACCGTCCATTTCCGGCATTTGCACATCCAGCAGGACCAGGTCGACATCGTGCTCGAGCAACGCGCTCAAGGCTTCCATCCCTGAGCTTGCCGTCAACACTTGCCAATCCTGCCGGGCCAGCAAGGCCCGCATGCTGATGAGGTTCTCGGGGTAGTCGTCTACCACCAGAAGAACCGAGCTGCCATCCAGTGGCTGCGGTTGAGCTTGAGCTTGAGCGCCATCCATGCTGCTTCTCTGTTATGTGACCGACTTCAAAATACGGTTGGATCCATTAATACTCTAGACCCAAGGCCGTAACGCGCAATGCAATCAGAACGCTATCAGTGGCTCAACTGTACCGTAGCCGACTAACGGTAAGTCTGCCGGGATTATGTGCAGGTTCTGTCGCCCATAAAAAAACCCGCATCGCTGCGGGTTTTCATGCTGCCGGTCGATCAGTTGACCTTGGCGGCCAGCTCACCTTTCAGGTAGCGCTGGTACATGCCTTCCAGGGAGATCGGCTTGATCTTGGAGGCATTGCCGGCGGTGCCGAAGGCTTCGTAACGGGCGATGCACACGTCGCGCATGGCCTTGACGGTTTCACCGAAGAACTTGCGTGGGTCGAACTCGCTCGGGTTGGTCGCCATCAGGCGGCGCATGGCACCGGTAGAGGCCAGACGCAGGTCGGTGTCGATGTTGACCTTGCGTACGCCGTACTTGATGCCTTCGACGATCTCTTCAACCGGTACACCGTAGGTTTCCTTGATGTCGCCGCCGTACTGATTGATGATCGCCAGCCACTCTTGCGGTACCGAGGAAGAACCGTGCATCACCAGGTGGGTGTTGGGGATGCGCTTGTGGATTTCCTTGATACGGTCGATGGCCAGCACGTCACCGGTAGGTGGCTTGGTGAACTTGTAGGCACCGTGGCTGGTACCGATGGCAATCGCCAGGGCGTCGACCTGGGTCTTCTTGACGAAGTCGGCAGCCTCTTCCGGGTCGGTCAGCATCTGGCTGTGGTCCAGCACGCCTTCGGCGCCGATGCCGTCTTCTTCACCGGCCATGCCGGTTTCCAGCGAACCCAGGCAGCCCAGCTCGCCTTCTACCGAAACGCCACAGGCGTGTGCCATAGCAACGGTCTGCTGGGTAACGCGGACGTTGTACTCGTAGTCGGTCGGGGTCTTGCCGTCTTCACCCAGCGAGCCGTCCATCATCACCGAGCTGAAGCCCAGCTGGATCGAGCGCTGGCAGACGTCAGGGCTGGTGCCGTGGTCCTGGTGCATGCACACCGGGATGTGCGGGAATTCTTCGATGGCCGCCAGAATCAGGTGGCGCAGGAACGGGGCGCCAGCGTATTTGCGGGCACCGGCCGAAGCCTGGACGATCACCGGGGAGTCGGTCTTGTCGGCCGCTTCCATGATGGCGCGCATCTGCTCGAGGTTGTTGACGTTGAAAGCTGGTACGCCGTAACCGAACTCGGCGGCGTGGTCCAGCATCTGGCGCATGCTAATGAGTGCCATTGTGTATCTCTCTCCCGACAAGCGTCGTTTGTTTCGTGCAAGCCTGCCGCAGGGGCGGTTGCTGTTCAAGTAGTGTGGGCCACCGTCGCGGCCCGGCCAGTCACGGTGCCTTGCAGCCCCGCCCAATCAGATCGTTGGTTGCCACCCAGTACACCAAGCCTTCTTCGCCCTTGGTGTGGAAGGCCAGCATGCCATCGCTGTACAGCGCACCCGAGGCACCCGGCTCGGACTTGAGCCGGTAGACCTGGTCGCCGCCACCCAGGCGCACGTCGACCTGGTCGCGTTGTGCATCGGCGAAGCGCCACAGCACTTCGGCCTGGGTGTCGCAGACCCAACGGGTCCAGTTGTCTGCCGGGGCGGGTTGCGCCGGCTGCAGCAGTGAGCATCCTGCCAGTGTCGCCAGGGCCGTAGCGGCCAAAAGCGCTTTCATTACATATCCTCTAGATGACCACACAGCGGTCGCTTGGTTGCCTGAGCCGACGAAACGCCGGGCTCAAGGGCAACCCAGCGCCTTGCGCTGGTGGTCTTCGTCGTACTTTTCCAGGCCTTCCGGGCCCACGCGCTTGCTGATGACCGGCACGGTTTCGGCCTGCCATTCGGACTGATAGCAGCCGCCCTTGGGCGAATGCGCCGGATCGGCATCGGAAGCCGGGCTGCCAGAGCAGGCGCTCAGCAGGCCGGCCAGCATCATCACAGGCAATTGCTTGACCATCAGGCCACTCCCTTTGCCAAGCGCCGACGTCATCAGGCCTTGGCCCGCTCTTCCAGGATTGCCACGGCGGGCAGGACCTTGCCCTCGACGAACTCGAGGAAGGCACCACCACCGGTAGAAATGTAGGAGATATCCTTGCTGACGCCATATTTGTCGATGGCTGCCAGGGTGTCACCGCCACCGGCGATGGAGAATGCAGCGCTGTCGGCGATGGCCTTGGCCAGTACCTGGGTGCCGTTGCCGAACTGGTCGAACTCGAACACGCCGACCGGGCCGTTCCACAGGATGGTCTTCGACGACTTCAGCAGCTCGGCGAAGTTGGCCGCGGTTTGCGGGCCGATGTCCAGGATCATGTCATCGGCTGCCACGTCGGCAATGGCCTTGACGGTAGCTTCGGCCGTTTCAGCGAATTCCTTGGCAACCACCACGTCCACCGGCAGTGGCACGCTGACCTTGGCGGCGATGGCCTTGGCGGTGTCGACCAGGTCAGGCTCGTACAGCGACTTGCCCACCGGGTGGCCAGCAGCAGCCAGGAAGGTGTTGGCGATGCCGCCACCGACGATCAGCTGGTCGCACACGGCGCTCAGGCTGTTCAGCACGTCCAGTTTGGTGGACACCTTAGAACCGGCAACGATGGCCGCCATCGGCTTGGCAGGCGCCTTCAGGGCTTTGCCCAGCGCGTCCAGCTCGGCAGCCAGCAGCGGGCCGGCAGCAGCGACCTTGGCGAACTTGGCCACACCATGGGTCGAACCTTCGGCGCGGTGAGCAGTGCCGAATGCGTCCATGACGAACACGTCGCACAGGGCAGCGTACTTCTGCGCCAGTTCGTCAGCGTTCTTTTTCTCGCCTTTGTTGAAGCGCACGTTCTCGAACAGCACCAGGTCACCGGCCTGTACCGCGACACCGTCCAGGTAGTCGCCAACCAGCGGCACGTCGCGGCCCAGGGCCTTGCTCAGGTAGTCGGCAACCGGCTTGAGGCTGTTCTCGGCAGAGAACTCGCCTTCGGTCGGGCGGCCCAGGTGCGAGCAGACCATTACCGCTGCGCCTTTCTCCAGGGCCAGCTTGATGGTCGGCAGCGCTGCCAGGATACGCGCATCGCTGGCTACCACACCGTCCTTCACAGGTACGTTGAGGTCTTCGCGGATCAGTACGCGCTTACCTTGCAGGTCGAGGTCGGTCATCTTCAACACGGTCATGAATGCAGTCCTTCAGGGCTGTTTGTTGCGGGTTGGGTGAACGACGTGCAGAAAGTGTTCGGCAACGTCGAGCATTCGGTTGGCAAAACCCCACTCGTTGTCGAACCAGGCCAGCAGGTTCACCAGGCGGGGGCCGGAAACGCGGGTCTGGCTGGCATCGACGATCGCCGAATGCGGGTCATGATTGAAATCACAGCTGGCGTGCGGCAGCTCGGTGTAGGCCAGCAAGCCTTTGAGCGGCCCTTCCAGTGCCGCCTCGCGCAGTACCCGGTTGACCTCGGCCGCGCTGGTGTCGCGGGCGGTCTGCAGGGTGATGTCCAGGCACGAGACGTTGACGGTGGGCACACGTACCGCTTTGGCCTGGATTCGCCCGGCAAGTTCCGGCAGCAGGCGCTCGATGCCACGCGCCAGACCAGTGGACACCGGGATCACCGACTGGAAGGCCGAACGCGTGCGGCGTAGGTCTTCGTGGTGGTAGGCGTCGATCACCGGCTGGTCGTTCATCGCCGAGTGAATGGTGGTGATCTGCACGTATTCGATGCCGAACGCCTGGTCCAGCACACGCAGCAGCGGCACACCGCAGTTGGTGGTGCACGAGGCGTTGGACACCAGGCGTTCGCTACCCGTCAGGCAGGCCTGGTTGATGCCGTAGACCACCGTGGCGTCAACGTCGGCTTCGCTGGCCATGGGCTGCGAGAACAGTACCCGGGGCGCACCGGCGTCGAGGAAACGCTGGCCATCGGCGCGGGTGTTGTAGGCGCCGGAGCATTCCAGCACCAGGTCGATGCCAAGCGCTGCCCAGTCGATGCCTTCAGGGGTAGCACTGCGCATGACTTTCACGCAATCGCCATTGATATGCAGACAATCGCCATCGACCTTCACCTCACCGGGGAAACGCCCGTGGGTGGAGTCGAAGCGTGTCAGGTATTCCAGGCTGGCCTGGTCGGCCAGGTCGTTCAGCGCGACGATCTCGAAACCGGCCTTTGCCCCCCGCTCGAACAGCGCGCGCAGGACACAGCGGCCGATACGGCCATAACCGTTGAGTGCAACTTTGTAGGGACGCAGGTGGGGCATTCGGGGCTCACGAGACAATATTATTTTCGTCAGCCTGCGGGAATTGCTGTGTGGCATTCGCGGGCAAGCCCGCTCCCACAGGGGTCGCATGTAACCCTGTGGGAGCGGGCTTGCCCGCGAATGCAGGCGACACCGCCCGCAGATCTTTACATCAGTCTTCCAACAGTTCTTCGGCAGTACCCAGGATGTTTTCCAGGGTGAAGCCGAATTCTTCGAAGAGTGCCGAAGCCGGCGCCGACTCACCGTAGGTGGTCATGCCAATGATACGGCCTTCCAGGCCGACGTACTTGTACCAGAAGTCGGCGTGGGCCGCTTCGATGGCGATACGCGCACCCACTTCCAGCGGCAGCACCGACTGCTTGTAGGCAGCGTCCTGGGCATCGAACACGCTGGTGCACGGCATGGAAACCACACGCACCTTGCGGCCTTGCTCGGTCAGCTTGTCGAACGCCTGAACGGCCAGGCCCACTTCGGAACCGGTGGCGATCAGGATCAGCTCCGGCTCGCCAGCGCAGTCCTTGAGCACGTAGCCACCACGGCTGATGTCGGCGATCTGCTGAGCGTCGCGTGCCTGGTGCTGCAGGTTCTGGCGCGAGAAGATCAGCGCCGAAGGGCCGTCCTTGCGCTCCAGGGCGTGTTTCCAGGACACGGCGGATTCCACCGCGTCGGCCGGGCGCCAAGTGTCCAGGTTCGGCGTGCTGCGCAGGCTGGTCAGTTGCTCGATTGGCTGGTGAGTCGGGCCGTCTTCACCCAGGCCGATGGAGTCGTGGGTGTAGACGTGGATCACACGCTGCTTCATCAGTGCCGACATGCGCACGGCGTTGCGGGCGTATTCCATGAACATCAGGAAGGTCGCGCCGTAAGGCACCAGGCCACCGTGCAGGGCAACGCCGTTCATGATGGCGGTCATGCCGAACTCGCGCACGCCGTAGAACACGTAGTTGCCGCTGGCGTCATTGGCTTCGACGCCCTTGCAGCCCTTCCACAGGGTCAGGTTGGAGCCTGCCAGGTCAGCCGAACCACCCAGGAACTCGGGCAGCAGTGGGCCAAAGGCGTTCAGGGCGTTCTGGCTGGCCTTGCGGCTGGCAATGGTTTCGCCCTTGGCGGCCACTTCGTTGATGTAGGCCTGGGCCTTCTCGCTGAAGTCGGCCGGCAGCTCGCCGCTGTCACGGCGCTTGAATTCGGCAGCCAGTTCCGGGAAGGCCTTGGCGTAGGCGTCGAAACGCTGGTTCCAGTCGGCTTCGGCCTTGGCACCGGCGGCCTTGGCGTCCCACTCGGAATAGATGTCGGCCGGGATTTCGAACGGGCCGTGGTTCCAGTTCAGTTCCTTGCGGGCCAGGGCGATTTCGTCGTTGCCCAGCGGGGCACCGTGGCAATCTTCCTTGCCCTGCTTGTTCGGCGAACCGAAACCGATGATGGTCTTGCAGCAGATCAGGGTCGGGCGGTCGCTCTTGCGCGCCGTCTCGATGGCCATCTTGATTTCTTCGGCATCGTGGCCGTCGACGTTGCGAATCACCTGCCAGTTGTACGCTTCGAAGCGCGCCGGGGTGTTGTCGGTGAACCAGCCGTGCACTTCACCGTCGATGGAGATGCCGTTGTCGTCGTAGAAGGCGATCAGCTTGTTCAGGCCCAGGGTGCCGGCCAGCGAGGCGACTTCGTGGGAGATACCTTCCATCATGCAGCCATCGCCCAGGAACACGTAGGTGTTGTGGTCGACGATGGTGTGGCCTTCACGGTTGAACTGGGCAGCCAGTACTTTTTCGGCCAGGGCGAAGCCCACGGCGTTGGCGATACCCTGGCCCAGTGGGCCGGTGGTGGTCTCGACGCCTGGGGTGTAGCCGTATTCCGGGTGGCCCGGGGTGCGGCTGTGCAGCTGGCGGAAGCCTTTGATGTCATCGAGGGTGACGTCGTAGCCGGTCAGGTGCAGCAGCGAGTAGATCAGCATCGAGCCGTGGCCGTTGGACAGCACGAAGCGGTCACGGTCGGCGAAGCTCGGGTTGCTCGGGTTGTGCTTCAGATAGTCGCGCCAAAGCACTTCGGCGATATCCGCCATGCCCATAGGGGCACCTGGGTGGCCGCTGTTGGCCTTTTGCACGGCATCCATGCTGAGGGCACGAATGGCGTTGGCACGTTCACGACGGCTGGGCATCGCTGATCTCCTGGGGGGCTTGAATAGGTGGTGTCACGAAAAAAGGCGGCCATTTTCGCCCACTGGGGGGGCTTGGGGCAATGACGTATGGTCGCAGTCGGGGGATTTTCCTGTGATTGGCCTTCAATTCGGGGCAAAACCGGGATAACCGCCCCGCCCATCACTCAATATCAAAACTTTTTGATATTGGCCTTGCTAGGGCATTGATGCCTGTCTAGACTGCCGCCCCATGAACCTCCGTGCGCAATCGATCACCGAGCAACGCGAAGCATTGGCCGCCCTGTGCAAGGCCAGTGGCGACGCGCTGCGCCTGAACGTATTGCGCGCCCTGGCCAACGACTCGTTCGGTGTGCTGGAACTGGCGCAGATCTTCGACATCGGCCAGTCGGGCATGAGCCACCACCTGAAGGTGCTGGCCCAGGCCGAGCTGGTGGCAACCCGTCGCGAAGGCAACGCCATCTTCTACCGCCGCGCCCTGCCCGACGGGCTGCGCCTGGGTGGCCGGCTGCACGCGGCGTTGCTTGAAGAAGTGGATGACATGGCCCTGCCGCCTGATGTGCAAGCGCGGATCGCCCAGGTGCAACAGCGCCGCGCGGCCACCAGCCAGGACTTCTTCCTGCGTGTGGAAGAGAAATTCCGCGCCCAGCAAGACCTGATCGCCGGCCTGCCGCAATACCGCGAAAGCCTGCTGACACTGCTCGACAAACTCAATTTCGACCCGGCCGCCAGCGCCTTGGAGGTTGGCCCCGGCGACGGCGGCTTCCTGCCAGACCTGGCCCGGCGCTTTGCCCAGGTCACCGCCCTGGACAACAGCCCGACCATGCTTGAGCTGGCGCGCCAGGTGTGCCAGCGCGAAGGGCTTCACAACGTCAACCTGCAGTTGGCCGATGCACTGGGTGCAACGGATGTGGCCGCCGACTGCGTAGTGCTGAACATGGTGCTGCACCATTTCAGCGACCCGGCCCTGGCCTTGCGCCAGCTGGCCAAACGGGTAAAGGCAGGCGGCAGCCTGCTGGTCACCGAACTGTGCAGCCATGACCAGGGGTGGGCGCGCGAAGCCTGCGGCGACCTGTGGCTTGGCTTCGAGCAGGACGACCTGGCCCGCTGGGCCAACGCTGCCGGGCTGGCCCACGGGGACAGCCTGTACGTAGGCTTGCGTAACGGTTTCCAGATCCAGGTCCGCCATTTCCAGCGGACGGCTGGCGACATACACCATCGGTAAATTTCAGGAACCTTCGAGATGAGCGAATACTCCCTTTTCACCTCCGAGTCCGTGTCCGAAGGGCATCCGGACAAGATCGCCGACCAGATTTCGGACGCAGTCCTCGATGCCATCATCGCCCAGGACAAATACGCCCGCGTAGCTTGCGAAACCCTGGTCAAGACCGGTGTTGCCATCATCGCCGGCGAAGTCACCACTTCGGCCTGGGTCGACCTGGAAGACCTGGTGCGTAAAGTCATCATCGACATCGGCTACAACAGCTCCGATGTTGGCTTCGACGGCGCCACCTGCGCCGTGATGAACATCATCGGCAAGCAGTCGGTGGACATCGCCCAAGGCGTGGACCGCTCCAAGCCTGAAGACCAGGGCGCCGGTGACCAAGGCCTGATGTTCGGCTACGCCAGCAACGAAACCGAAGTGCTGATGCCGGCACCGATCTGCTTCTCGCACCGCCTGGTCGAGCGCCAGGCCGAAGCGCGCAAATCCGGCCTGCTGCCATGGCTGCGCCCGGACGCCAAGTCGCAAGTCACCTGCCGCTATGAAGACGGCAAGGTGGTCGGTATCGACGCCGTGGTGCTGTCGACCCAGCACAACCCTGAGGTTTCGCAGAAAGACCTGCAAGAAGCCGTGATGGAACTGATCGTCAAGCACACCCTGCCTGCCGAGCTGCTGCACAAGGGCACCCAGTACCACATCAACCCGACCGGCAACTTCATCATCGGTGGCCCGGTGGGTGACTGCGGCCTGACCGGCCGCAAGATCATCGTCGACTCCTACGGCGGCATGGCCCGCCACGGTGGTGGCGCGTTCTCCGGCAAGGACCCGTCCAAGGTCGACCGCTCCGCTGCCTACGCTGGCCGCTACGTGGCCAAGAACATCGTTGCCGCCGGCCTGGCCGAGCGTTGCGAGATCCAGGTGTCGTACGCCATTGGCGTGGCCCAGCCGACCTCCATCTCGATCAACACCTTCGGTACCGGCAAGGTTTCCGACGACAAGATCATCCAGCTGGTGCGCGAGTGCTTCGACCTGCGTCCGTACGCCATCACCACCATGCTCGACCTGCTGCACCCGATGTACCAGGAAACCGCGGCCTACGGCCACTTCGGTCGCACCCCGCAGCAGAAGACTGTCGGCGACGACACCTTCACCACCTTCACCTGGGAGCGCACCGACCGCGCCCAGTCGCTGCGTGACGCTGCCGGCCTGTAAGTTTCCTACAGAGGCTGGCGAAAGCCCCTGCCGAGTGATCGGCAGGGGCTTTTTTGTGACATATCGGCTGACAATCGCGCTGCGGCAAGCACCAGTGAACCCGCCTAGGCTGGGGGCTCCTACACGCCACGCAAGGATGCTGGCCATGCGTTACCCTCTGTTGCTTACCCTGCTGCTGTTGCTGCAGGCCCCATTGGCCCGGGCCGAGCAGTGCCCCGACTGGTCTGCACAACACGTCGACGCCGAAGTAGCGCAACTGCGGGCCACACTTGCCCGCTGGGACGATCACTACCACCGACAAGGCGTTGCGCTGGTGGCCGACGCGCTTTACGACCAGAGCCGCCAACGCCTGGAGCATTTGCAGCAATGCTTTGGCCTGGCTACCGCTTCATCCCCCCTGGCCAGCGCGCGAGGCCCAATCCCCCACGCGGTACCGCACACCGGCATCGACAAGCTGGCCGACCGCCAGGCCGTCGCACGTTGGCTGGTCGGCAAAACCGGTGTATGGGTGCAGCCCAAGATCGACGGTGTTGCCGTCTCGCTCACCTATCGGCAAGGCCAGCTGGTGCAGTTGGTCAGTCGCGGAGACGGCGTGCAGGGGCACGACTGGAGCCGGCACATTCCCCAGCTGGGCACCCTCACCCGGCAGTTGCCTCAGGCAATCGACCTGCAATTGCAGGGTGAGCTGTATCTGCGCCTGGACCAGCATGTGCAAGCCCGGGCAGGCAGCGCCAACGCCCGGGGCACCGTGGCCGGGCTGCTCGCACGCAAACAGCTGACAACTGAACAAGGCGCCGGCATCGGCCTGTTCGTCTGGGACTGGCCGCACGGCCCCAGCCAGCAGGCTGAGCGCCTCAAGCAACTGGCGCAACTGGGCTTTCCGGAAAGCCTGCGCTACAGCATTGCCATTCGCACCACGGACGAGGCAGCCCATTGGCGCGACCACTGGTACCGCTCTGCCCTGCCCTTCGCCACCGATGGTGTGGTGCTGCGCCAGGGCAGTCGGCCGCCCGCAGCGCGCTGGCAGGCCAAGGCGCCTTACTGGATTGCGGCCTGGAAATACCCCTACGCGCAGGCCTTGGCCGAAGTGCGTGACGTACGCTTCCGGGTCGGTCGCACCGGCAAGGTCACGCCAGTTTTGCAATTGCTACCGGTTACCCTGGACGACCGGCGCATTACCCAGGTGAGCCTGGGCTCGCTGGCGCGCTGGCACAGCCTCGACATCCGCCCCGGTGACCAAGTGGCCATCAGCCTGGCCGGGTTGACCATTCCGCGTCTGGAGCAGGTGGTGCATCGCGCAGTCGAACGCCAGGCGGTCAGCGCACCGGCGCCCGACCGTTACCACGCCCACAGTTGCTGGCAGGCCAGCGAGGGCTGCGAGGAGCAATTCATTGCCCGCCTGACGTGGCTCAGCGGCAAACACGGGCTGGCCCTGCCACGCACGGGGCCTGGCACCTGGCGCCGGCTGGTGGACGCCGGGCTAGTGACATCGATGGCCGACTGGTTGTACCTGGATGCCGAGCGCCTGGGCCAGGTGGCAGGCATCAGTGATGCGACATCTGCGCAGTTGGCGAGCAGCTTCGATGCGGCCCGCTCAAGGCCTTTTGCCCAATGGTTGCGCGGGCTGGGTACACCCCTACCGTCGAGCCTGCAGCTGGCAGACGACTGGCCGGGGCTGGAAAAGCGCAGCAGCCGTGAATGGCAAGCCTTGGCCGGGATTGGCGAAAAGCGTGGGCAGCAACTGGCGGCGTTTATTGCTGCCGATGAGGTCAAAGCCCTTGCCGCAGAGCTGGCCCTGGCAGGGATCAACGGGTTCCAGAACGGCAGCGAACCCATCGAGCAATGATTTTTTACCAATTTACTTGCAGGGAAACCCTGAGATCGCACCAGAAAAGACCGACAAGGGTTTCTAAATGGGCAAAACCAAGGCAGGATTTCCACCAACTTTTGCTGCCCCGCCCCGTCCAGGAGGCTTTTCATGAAACGTATTTCGACCCTTTTGCTGCTTGCGACACTTGGCCTGGCCGCAGGCACCGCACAGGCTGCCCAGCCGGATGCCGGCCTGACCGGCTGCGCCGCCAAGCGCAGTGCCATCGAAAACCAGCTGAAAATTGCCCGTGACCATGGCAACAGCGACCAGGTTGCCGGACTGGAAGAAGCCCTGCGCGGGGTGGACAACTGCACCGACGCCAGTCTGCGCAAGGAACGTGAGCAGAAGGTGCTCGACGCCCGCCATGAAGTGGCGCAGCGGGAAAAAGACTTGAAGAAGGCCGAGAAAAAAGGCGACGCCGAGAAGATCAACAAGCGTAAAGACAAGCTGGCCGAGTCGCGTAAAGAATTGCAGGAAGCCGTGGACGACCTGGATCGCTGATAAGACGAACATAGCTTGATCAAGCACCGCTCCCACAGGGTTCCTGCCAGATCAGACGGTTATGCGCTGGTATGTAAAAGCGATGCAGTGTTCAGTGATTGCGGAATTCGGTATGACAGGCCTTGCACGCCGCTTCGACCTTGTCCATCGGCGCCTTCAACTGCGCGGCATCCAGCGGTTGGCTGCGGGTGACGCCGACCAGTTCGCCGGTAACGCCCTCCAGCTGCCGGGCCAGGTCATGAAAACGCGCCTGGCGCTCCCATACTTCGGCGCGGGCGGCGCTGTCGCCGCCATCGCGTACCTGTGGAAAATGCTGCCAGGGCTGATGTGCAAGGCTGTCCAGCTTCAGCGCACCGTCAGCAAACTTGATCCCGTCGAACGGCAACCGGCCACGCAGCATGCCACCCAGGTCCTCGCTGGTCTTGAGCATGTCCTTGAAAATCACTTTGCGCTTGCCCAGTGGCGAGTTCGGGTCAACCCCGTCACACCCCCCCAGGGCCAGTGCTGCCAGCAGAACAATGGTCAATCGCTTCAACATCACGGTCACTTCGGCCTACGCAAATGGGTGGCCAGTATCGCTGCCAACAGGCCAAAGACCAATAGCCACATAAAATACAGGGGCGAATATTCATGTTCGCCCATGACAGGAATGCACTCATGAACTCTGCCCTGCGCCACCTGGCCTGGACACTCCCTGTACTGGCGTTGTTGGCCGGCTGCAATGGCGGCGAGAACGCCAAGCCCGAGCCCCACGCCATCGCCACCTATGCCCCGGCCACCTGGAAAGACCTGCCGGCGGTCAGCGATGAAGACCTGCTGGCCGGTTTCTACGCCTGGCGCAGTGGCTGCGAGAAGCTCAAGCGCGACCCGGTTTGGGCCGCCACCTGCGAAGCAGCCGGAAGCGCCACGGCAAGCGCCGCGCAAGTGCGCACCTTTCTGGAGCAGAACCTGGAGGTGTACGGCCTGCGCTCTGCCGAGAACAACCCCAACGGCCTGATCACCGGCTACTACGAGCCGGTCTACCCCGGTAGCCTGAAGCAGTCGTCGACCAACCATGTGGCGGTTTATGGCATTCCTGAAGACATGATCGTGGTCGACCTGGCCAGCGTGTACCCCGAGCTGAAGGGCAAACGCCTGCGCGGTCGCCTCGATGGCCGGGTGCTCAAGCCTTACGACACTGCCGAGGTGATCAACCGTGACGGCGTCAAGGCGCCGGTGCTGGCCTGGCTGACCGACCCGATGGACCTGCAATTCCTGCAGATCCAGGGCTCTGGCCGCGTCCAGCTGGAGGACGGCCGGCAACTGCGCCTGGGCTACGCCGACCAGAACGGCCACCCCTACCGGCCAATCGGCCGCTGGCTGGTGGAACAGGGCCAGCTGAAAAAAGAAGAGGTGAGCATGGGCGCCATTCATGCCTGGGCCCAGGCCAACCCGCAGCGCGTGCCGGAACTGCTGGCCAGCAACCCCAGCTACGTGTTCTTCAGCACCCGCCCGGACAGCAACGAAGGCCCGCGCGGGTCGCTAAACGTGCCACTGACTGCCGGCTACAGCGTGGCCATCGACCGCAAGGTGATACCGCTGGGCAGCTTGTTGTGGCTGTCCACGACTCGCCCGGATGGCTCGCCAGTGGTGCGCCCGGTGGGAGCGCAAGACACTGGCGGGGCGATTGCTGGTGAAGTGCGTGCGGACCTGTTCTGGGGTACCGGGCCGCAAGCCGGTGAGCTGGCCGGGAACATGAAGCAGCAAGGGCAGATCTGGATGCTGTGGCCTAAGGGGCAACCACTGCCAGAAGTCCCTAAGGTGCCTTGATCGGCGCTGGGTTCTTCGCGGGCTCGCCCGCTCCCACAGGTACACCAAAGTATTCAAGGGCTGTGTTGTACATGTGGGAGCGGGCAAGCCCGCGAAGAAGGCAACCCGGTCTCAGATGGAAACCACAAAGAACGCCACAATCAGCGCCAACCCGGCAAACCACACCAGCGACCTTAAGGCAGCCCAATCCGCCAGATAGCAGATGATGTAAAGCAGGCGGCTGGTGATATACATCACCCCCAGCACATCCTGCGTCACCTGCTCGGCATTGCCGACGATATCCGCCACCAGGACCGCTGCGGCAAACGCCGGAAACGCCTCGTAGCCATTCTGCTGCGCAGCATGGGCACGCCGTGGCAAGCCCGACAAGGTATCGAGGAAGGCGCGCGGGTCATGGTTGTCCTTGAGACCAAAGCGGCCACTGCTCACCTTGGCGATCAAGGCACACAGCGGATTCAACAGCAGCGCGATCAAAATGCACCAGAGGGCAACGGTCATGCTCAGGACTCCTTGTTCGAAAATGGGTTAGAGCTTCATCACCAGCATGCCTGCCAGGACCAGCCCGCAAGCTAGGAGTCTTGGCCCACCAAAAGGTTCTTTGAGGTAGCGCATGCCCAGCAGCACCACCAGGATCACGCTTAACTCCCGCAACGCAGCTGCCTCGGCCACCGACCCCAGATGCATGGCCCAGAGCACCAGGGCGTAGCTGAACAATACACAAAAGCCCACCGCCAGCCCCAGGCGCCATTGTGTTCGCCAGAACAGCATGAACGGTGCGCGCCGAGCCACGCTGGCCAGCAGCGGAAATTGCCAGGCGCTGAGCAGGGTCAACCACACCAGGTAGTCCCAAGGCTTGCCCCATAAGCGCACGGCCTGGCCATCGAACCAGGTATAGCAGCCGATGCACAGGCCAATCAGGGCAACCACCGGCAGCATCGACCAAGGCAGCCGGTCGCCGCCACCGCCCTGCCACAACAGGCAGGCCATGCCACACGGGATCAACAGGATGCCGATGATTTGCTGCTGGCTCAGCGATTCCCCGGCGAAGGCCAGGGTCAGCCCCAGCACCACCAATGGTGACAACCCGCGCATCAGAGGATAGACCAGCCCCAGGTCGCCCACGCGATACGCCTGGATCAGCAAGTAGCGGTACAACTGCTCGGCGAGTGCCGAAGCGATCAACCAAGGCCAGATTTCAGCAGGCGGCACATCGACGAACGCCACGGCCAGCACCGCGAAAGCGAGTGCAACCGTGTCCATGCTGGCGATTACCAGCAGGCGCTCGCCGCTGAATTTGATCAGGGTGTTCCAGGTCGCATGCAGCAGGGCGGCGACCAGCACCAGGGATGTTGCCAACACGCCTTCTTATCCTTGCAGGGTTGTAAGGCGTCGAATATAGGGCATTCCGGGGGCCGCTGCGCCCCCGGCATGGGAACGATTTCAGGGAATCCGGTCAAACCCTGTGTCCCGACCCCCGCGCCAGGTCATCAAAGAACTGCCCGAGCTATTCGGGTAACGACTTGGAAGCCACTGTTACAGGATTCGGGATGCTTGAATTAGTTGCCGCGTTTATCTGCCTCACCACCCTTCTTACCTACGTCAATTACCGCTTCATCGGCCTGCCCCCCGCCATCGGCGTGATGGTCACGGCATTGCTGTTCTCCCTGATGCTGCAGGGCCTGAGCCTGATCGGCTTCCCTGGCCTGGAAGAACGCGTCGAAGGCTTGATGAACCAGATCGATTTCAACGACCTGCTGATGCACTGGATGCTGGCCTTCCTGCTGTTTGCCGGCGCACTGCACGTCAACCTCAGCGACCTGCGCAGTTACCGTTGGCCCATTGGCCTGCTGGCGACATTGGGCGTGCTGATCGCCACCGTGGTTATCGGCTACTTGTCGCACTGGGTATTCGCCCTGTTCGGCTGGCAGGTGCCGTTGATTTACTGCCTGCTGTTCGGTGCGCTGATTTCGCCCACCGACCCGATTGCCGTGCTGGGCGCGCTGCGCACCGCCAACGCCTCCAAACCGCTGAAAACCACTATCGTTGGCGAGTCGCTGTTCAACGATGGCACGGCGGTAGTGGTGTTCACCGTGCTGCTGGGCATCATCCAGCTGGGTGAAACACCGAGCATGACCGACACCGCCATCCTGTTCGCCCGGGAGGCCATCGGCGGCGTGGTGTTTGGCGGCCTGATCGGCTACGCCACCTACCGCATGATCAAAAGTGTCGAGCAGTACCAGGTCGAGGTCATGCTGACCCTGGCACTGGTCATTGGTGGCTCGGCCATGTGCTACGAGCTGCACGTCTCGGCGCCGATCGCCATGGTGGTGGCCGGCCTGATCATCGGTAACCTGGGCCGCAACCTGGCGATGAATGACATGACCCGTCGCTACATGGACGGTTTCTGGGAGTTGATCGATGACATGCTCAACGCCTTGTTGTTCGCGTTGATCGGCCTGGAGTTGTTGCTGCTGCCGTTCAACTGGATGCACCTGGCGGCCGGCGGCGTGCTGGCGCTGGCGGTGCTGCTGTCGCGGTTGCTGACCGTGGCCCCGGCCATTGTGCTGCTGCGGCGCTGGCGCCCGGTGCCGAAAGGCACGGTGCGGGTGCTGACCTGGGGTGGCTTGCGGGGTGGGGTGTCGGTGGCCCTGGCGCTGTCATTGCCGCTGGGCGAGGAGCGTGACCTGCTGCTGTCGATCACCTACATCGTGGTGCTGTCGTCGATTCTGGTGCAGGGGTTGAGCATCGGGCGGGTGGTGCGCAAGGTCAGCGCCCAGCCTCAGTAGCTACAAGCTACAAGCGAACCGCGTGCGGTCTGCTTTTTCTTGTAGCTTGCAGCTTAAGGCTTGCGGCGTCTATTTACTCCACCGCAGAATCCGGGAACTGGTCCTGGATGTACTTGATCTCGGTGCGCCCATGCGGCGCCGGCAGGCCGTCTTCACCCAGGTTGACGAAGACCATCTTGTCGACCGTGAGGATGGCCTTGCGGCTGATCTTGTTGCGCACTTCGCACTTGAGGGTGATCGAGGTGCGACCAAACTCGGTGGCGGTGATGCCCAGCTCGATGATGTCGCCCTGGCGCGAAGCGCTGACGAAGTTGATTTCCGAAATGTACTTGGTCACCACGCGCTGGTTGCCCAGCTGGACGATGGCGTAGATCGCCGCCTCTTCATCGATCCAGCGCAACAGGCTGCCACCGAACAGGGTGCCATTGGGGTTGAGGTCTTCGGGTTTAACCCACTTGCGGGTGTGAAAGTTCATCTGTACTCCTGACCTGCTTGGCTAACGTAGAGCAATGATGGCAGAGCGGCCGCCATCGCTCCATTGAACATCGACTATCGTCGCGATTAATCGACAGAAAACCTTGGGCAAGCGGGCGGGGGCGGCTATAATCTGCGCCGCTTCACATGGTTGCCCACAGCGGTGCCATGCCCGCCACCTGTCCGAGGGGCGCTGCAGCAGGCTAGGCCTGTCAGGCTCGGATGGGGCGTTGCTCGCGCTTGCGGGCGCTTAACGCACAACGGCGCCCATTCGCACACTACGAATGGAGGCTCTCATGAGCGCTGCAAACATGCCTGCTGGTTTTACCGATTACAAAGTCGCCGACATCTCCCTGGCCGCCTGGGGCCGTCGCGAAACCATCATTGCCGAATCGGAAATGCCTGCGCTGATGGGCCTGCGTCGCAAGTACCTGGCCGAGCAGCCGCTCAAGGGTGCGAAGATCCTGGGCTGCATCCACATGACCATCCAGACCGCCGTGCTGATCGAAACCCTGGTAGCCCTGGGTGCCGAAGTGCGCTGGTCGTCCTGCAACATCTTCTCCACTCAAGACCAGGCCGCCGCATCCATCGCCGCCGCCGGTATTCCGGTATTCGCCTGGAAAGGTGAAACCGAAGAAGAGTACGAGTGGTGCCTGGAGCAGACCATCCTGAAAGATGGCCAGCCTTGGGACGCCAACATGGTCCTCGACGACGGCGGCGACCTGACCGAGCTGCTGCACAAGAAGTACCCGCAGGTACTGGACCGCGTGCACGGTGTGACCGAAGAGACCACCACCGGCGTACACCGCCTGCTGGACATGCTGGCCAAGGGCGAGCTGAAAGTGCCGGCCATCAACGTCAACGACTCGGTCACCAAGAGCAAGAACGACAACAAGTACGGCTGCCGTCACAGCCTGAGCGACGCCATCAAGCGCGGCACCGACCACCTGCTGTCGGGCAAGCAAGCCCTGGTGATCGGCTACGGTGACGTGGGCAAGGGCTCGGCCCAATCCCTGCGTCAGGAAGGCATGATCGTCAAGGTCACCGAAGTTGACCCGATCTGCGCCATGCAGGCCTGCATGGACGGCTTCGAGCTGGTCTCGCCGTTCATCGACGGTATCAACAATGGCACCGAAGCCAGCATCGACAAGGCCCTGCTGGGCAAGATCGACCTGATCGTGACCACCACCGGTAACGTCAACGTCTGCGACGCCAACATGCTCAAGGCCCTGAAGAAGCGTGCGGTGGTCTGCAACATCGGCCACTTCGACAACGAGATCGACACTGCCTTCATGCGCAAGAACTGGGCCTGGGAAGAGGTCAAGCCGCAGGTGCACAAGATTCACCGTACCGGCGCTGGCAGCTTCGACCCACAGAACGACGACTACCTGATCCTGCTGGCCGAAGGCCGCCTGGTCAACCTGGGTAACGCCACCGGCCACCCAAGCCGCATCATGGACGGTTCGTTCGCCAACCAGGTTCTGGCCCAGATCTTCCTGTTCGAGCAGAAGTTCGCCGACCTGTCGGCCGAGAAGAAAGCCGAGCGCCTGACCGTTGAAGTGCTGCCGAAGAAACTCGACGAAGAAGTGGCCCTGGAAATGGTCCGCGGCTTCGGCGGCGTGGTTACCCAGCTGACCAAGCAACAAGCCGACTACATCGGTGTGACCGTCGAAGGCCCGTTCAAGCCGCACGCCTACCGCTACTAAGCGGCAAGCTTGAAGCTTCAAGCGGCAAGCAAAAGCAGCGCGTGCCGTTGCCGCTTGCAGCTCTCGCTTCAAGGATCTTGAATGATGCCCAAGCCAGATCGGCCAACACCGATCTGGCTTTTACTTGCAGCTTGCCGCTAGAAGCTCGCTGCTTGAGGAACGAGTGATGTCACAAGAACGCCGCTACAGTTTCGAGTTCTTCCCAACCAAGACCGACGCCGGTCACGAAAAGCTGATGGGCGTTGCCCGCCAGCTGGCCACCTACAACCCGGACTTCTTCTCCTGCACCTACGGTGCCGGCGGCTCCACCCGCGACCGCACGCTGAACACCGTGCTGCAGCTGGAAAGCGAAGTGAAGGTACCTGCCGCGCCGCACCTGTCGTGCGTGGGCGACTCCAAGGATGACCTGCGCGCCCTGCTGGCCGAGTACAAGGCCGCCGGCATCAAACGCATCGTCGCCCTGCGTGGCGACCTGCCGTCGGGCATGGGCATGGCCAGTGGCGAACTGCGCTACGCCAGCGACCTGGTCGAGTTCATCCGCCAGGAAACCGCCGATCACTTCCACCTGGAAGTGGCCGCCTACCCTGAGATGCACCCACAGGCGCGCAACTTCGAGGCCGACCTGGCCAACTTCGTGCACAAGGTCAAGGCCGGTGCCGACAGCGCCATTACCCAGTACTTCTTCAACGCCGACAGCTACTTCTACTTCGTCGAGCGTGCACAGAAGCTGGGCGTGGACATCCCGGTGGTGCCTGGCATCATGCCAATCACCAACTACAGCAAGCTGGCCCGCTTCTCCGACGCCTGTGGCGCCGAGATCCCGCGCTGGATCCGCAAGCAGCTGGAAGCCTATGCCGACGACACCGCCAGCATCCAGGCCTTCGGCGAAGAAGTGATCACCCGCATGTGCGAACAGCTGCTGCAAGGCGGCGCACCGGGCCTGCACTTCTACACCTTGAACCAGGCCGAACCGAGCCTGGCGATCTGGAACAACCTCAAGCTGCCGCGCTGAAATCTTTTGGCAAAGTCTGCTTAAGAAATGATTAAGGCTTTGGTCATAGACTAAAGCCTTATTCATTTTCGGGTTACACAGGTCTTGCCTGCCATGCAGCATCCCCAGCCACCGCGTCCACAGCTTGTCTACCTGGCTTTTGGCCCGGCAACCTATCACCAGGAAGCCTGCTTCAGCATCGTCAGCGCCCTTGCCCACCTGGGTACGGCACGTGAAGCCATGGACATCCAGGTGTACACCGACAACCCGCAGCCCTATGCCGAACTGCCTGTCAGCATCCAACTGCTGGACGAAGCCACGCGCCAGGCATGGAACGCCCCCCACGGTTATCACTTTCGCAGCAAGCACGTGCTGTTGCGCCAGGTGCTGCAGCAACACCCGCTGGCGGTGCTGATCGACACCGACACCTTTTTCCGGGCCTCGCCACTGCAGCTGTTCGCCCGCGTGGCACCGGGCAAGCTGCTGTGCAATGCCATCGGCCCGCGCTACGGCGCGAACCAGAAGTGCCTGCTGTACAAGAACCTGCTGACCATTTTGCAAGGCCGGGGCCTGGCCGACTGCCAGATGCCACTGATCAACTCCGGCGTGATCGGCCTTACGGCCGAGGACGCCAGCACACTCGACAGTTCCATCGCCATGATGGACGAGTTCTACCCGCTGGCGCGCGAGGCCTACACGCTAGAAGAGTTCTGCCTGGCGGTGGCGGCATACCGTAGGATGGCGGTGGCCGAGTGCACCGATGTCATCCACCACTACTGGAGCCGCAAGGCGCAATTCCGTGCCAAGATCCAGGCCTGGCTGCGCAAGCACGGCCACGACCCGCTGAGCCAGGCGGCGCTGGCTGACGTCAAGCTGGTCAACGACCAGCTACCCCGGCCACCCGCGCTGCACCGCCTGGGCTACAAGGCGTTGAGCATGACCCTGCCCAGGCACGAGCGCCAGTTCGCCCGCGAGTTGCTCTATGGCTGCTACCCCTACCCCAATGAGTTCGACCGTGCTTGCGCGCCGGCCTGGTGGGACAAGGCCCTGGAAAACCTCAACGCCCGCTACGGCCGGCTGCAGCCCGAGCAACTGCGCCAGTGCTTGCGCCACCCAGGGCTGCGGCTGTCGCTGGGTGAGCGGCGCAAGGAAATCGAGACACATTTGCTGAGGTCCTCCCACATTTGAGTGGGCCGGCACAGGAGAACGCCAGCCCCCTCTGGCCTAGAACAGGCCGAGCGCGTAATCTCCGGCCATGCCTCTCGTCGCCCGCCTGTTCTGCACCCTGCTGCTCGCCTGCCTGAGCCCGTCGGCCTTGGGCGAGCGTCTGCGCCTGGTGTCCGATGACTGGGCACCCTACATCTACCAGCAGAATGGCCAACCCCACGGCATCGACTACGAAGTCACCACCGAGGTGTTCAAACGCCTCGGCGTCCAGGTGGAATGGCAGTTCCTTCCATGGAAGCGCTGCCTGGCAATGATCGAGCAAGGCCTGGCTGACGGGATTATGGACATCTTCCAGACCGAAGCCCGGCGCCCCTACCTGGTCTATGCCCCCGAGCCCTTGTCGCAAGTCGAATTCGTGTTGTTCCAGGCGCGCGCACGCCGCCACCCTGTGACCGGCCCAGACGACCTCGCGGGCCTCACCATCGGCACCTCGCCCGGCTATGCCTACGGCGCCGCGTTCAACGAGGCTACAGATTTCCGTCGGGAAGCCGCCCCCACCCAGGAAGCCAACTTCGGCAAGCTGCTGCTGGGCCGTATCGACCTGGCAATCACCGATCGCACGGTTGGTCATTACCTGCTCCGGCAACTGGGCCTGGAACAGCAAGTCGAGGCGCTGCCGCTGGTGATCAACCGCCAGGCCCAGTACCTGGGGCTGGTACGCAAACCCGGGCGTGAGGCATTGGCCCAGGCCTTTGCCGAAGCACTGCAGCGCTTCAAACAGGAACCGGCCTTCGCCGCCATCAACCAGCGCTACACCGGCGACATCGGAAACATTCTCAACGCCGTTGAGCAGCAGGAAAGCAGCACAGCGCGTTAGCTCTGTTATACTCGGGCCTTCCCGCCCGGCTCACGCCCGGACGCTCGGCCTCGCAACAGGCATCCCGATCGGCACCGACGCCCCTTCGCGTCCACCCTCCGTTTCCCGGATGTGCAGTGAAAGCCCAGCTGGACCGGACGCGATCGCATCCCGCCGATGCCCGTCGCGCCAGGCAGAACATCCCAACGGGCCCAGCCCACACGAGAACAGGATCGCCCATGTCCTTTGCTTCCCTCGGTCTCTCCGAGGCTCTTGTCCGCGCTATCGAGGCTGCGGGCTATACCCAGCCGACCCCCGTGCAACAGCGGGCCATTCCCGCCGTGTTGCAAGGCCGTGACCTGATGGTTGCCGCACAGACAGGTACTGGTAAAACCGGCGGTTTCGCCCTGCCGATTCTCGAGCGCCTGTTCCCGGCCGGCCACCCCGACAAGTCGCAACGTCACGGCCCGCGCCAGCCACGCGTGCTGGTCCTGACCCCGACCCGCGAACTGGCAGCCCAGGTGCACGACAGCTTCAAGGTGTATGCCCGCGACCTGCCACTGGTCAGCGCCTGCATCTTCGGCGGCGTTGGCATGAACCCGCAGATCCAGGCCATCGCCAAAGGCGTTGACGTGCTGGTTGCCTGCCCGGGCCGCCTGCTCGACCTGGCCGGCCAAGGCAAGGTCGACCTGGCCCACGTGGAAATCCTGGTGCTCGACGAAGCCGACCGCATGCTCGACATGGGCTTCATCCACGACGTCAAGAAAGTACTGGCCCGCCTGCCGGCCAAGCGCCAGAACCTGCTGTTCTCGGCCACCTTCTCCAAGGACATCACCGACCTCGCCGACAAGCTTCTGCATAACCCGGAGCGTATCGAGGTCACCCCGCCGAACACCACGGTCGAGCGTATCGAGCAACGCGTCTACCGCCTGCCTGCCAGCCACAAGCGCGCGCTGCTGGCACACCTGATTACCCTGGGTGCCTGGGAACAGGTGCTGGTGTTCACCCGTACCAAGCACGGCGCCAACCGCCTGGCCGAGTACCTGGAAAAGCACGGCCTGACCGCCGCTGCGATCCACGGCAACAAGAGCCAGAACGCCCGCACCAAGGCGCTGGCCGACTTCAAGGCCAACAGCGTGCGCGTGCTGGTCGCCACCGACATCGCCGCTCGCGGTCTGGACATCGACCAACTGCCTCATGTGGTCAACTTCGAGCTGCCCAATGTCGAGGAAGATTACGTTCACCGCATTGGCCGTACCGGCCGTGCCGGTCGTTCGGGCGAGGCAATTTCCATGGTCGCGCCAGATGAAGAGAAGCTGCTCAAGAGCATCGAACGGGTGACCAAGCAGCGCATCCCGGATGGCGACCTGATGGGCTTTGACGCCAGCCAGGTAGAAGCCGAAAAGCCTGAAGTGCGCGAGCGCCCGCAAAACAACGGACGCGGTGGTCGTAACCAGCAGGCCCGTGGCGAAGGCGGCAAAGACGCCAACGGCGGCCGCAAGGACAAAGGCAAGGATAAAGGCAAGGCCAAGCAGCAGGCTGCGGACAAGCCGGCTGACAAGGAAAAGAGCGGCGACAAGCAACAGCAGCCGCGCAAGCCGCGTGACAAGAAGCCGCGCCAGCAGCAACAGCAGCAGGCCAGCAACAGCAGCGTGCCGAAAGCGCCAGCCGACCGTGACCCAGAAGAGTTCTTGGACGACGATATCGACAACTTCGGTAACCGCGCTGACTACGTCAGCCCCTACCAGGGCAAGAACCAGGGCCGCAACCGCCGCCCAGGTGGTGCCGGTCAGGGCCAGGGCAATGGCCAGCGCAGCAATGCCGGTGGCCAGGGCCAGGCCCGCAGTGGTGGCCAACAGCGCAGTGGCGGCGGCGGCGAAAAACGCCCACCTCGCGCCAACAACGGTGGCGGTGCCCGTCGCGATGGCGGCGGCGCAGGCCGTGGCCGCCCTGCCCGTGACGATGCCGCCCGGCAAGAGCCGGCCGTGCGCAACCCGCGCCAGCCGGAAAAACAGCCGGTGATCATCCGCAAGGAATCCAAGCTCGACCGTTACCCAACGCCTGAGCAGCTGGATGACCTGCCAAGCCGCCCGCGCGGTGAACGCCCAGCCTTGTTGACCCGAAAAGGCTAAGAAACGAAAACGCCGCCCAAAGGGCGGCGTTTTTTATTGCCGAAGCATCACTTACTTCTGCTTCACGCCTTCAACACTGATGTCCAGGTCCAGGGTCTGCGAAGTCGGGCCTGGGCCCTTGATGCCGAAGTCGTTCAGGTTCAGCGTGGTGGTGGCGTTAAAGCCAGCACGCTCGCCGCCCCATGGGTCCTTGCCTTCGCCATTGAAGGTAGCCTTGAAGGTGACCGGCTTGGTCACGCCGTGCATGGTCAGGTCGCCAGTCACGTCAGCCGTCTTGTCGCCAGTCGACTTGACGCTGGTGGAGACGAACTTGGCTTCCGGGTACTTCTTCACGTCGAGGAAATCGGCACTGGCGATGTGCTTGTCACGCTCGGCGTGGTTCGACCACAGGCTGGCGGTTTTCAGGTCGACGTTGATCTTGCTGGCTTCAGGCTTGGCGCTGTCCCAAGTGAAGTTACCGTCGAAGTCCTTGAAGGTACCGTGGATGAAGCTGTAGCCCAGGTGGCTGATTTTCCAGTCAACGAACGCGTGCTGGCCTTCCTTGTCGATCTTGTACTCGGCGGCCATGGCCTGGCCAGCGGAGAGCAGTGCGGTACCGAGCGCCAGAGCGGCAAAAGTCTTTTTCAACATCCTGTTCCTTCCTATGCAATTGAGGTTGAGGGTCAAGCTTTGCGGCCCAGCATGCGGGTCAGGGTCGCATCACGGTCGATGAAATGGTGCTTGAGCGCTGCCAAGGCATGCAGCACGGCAAAAATGACCAGGCCCCAGGCCAGCCACAGGTGAATCACACCCGCCACGTCTGCCTGATCGGGCAAGTCGCTGATCAATGCCGGCACTTCGAACAGGCCGAACACCGGAATGCCGACCCCGTCGGCGGTGGAAATCAGATAACCGGCCGCCATCACCGCAAACAGCCCAAGGTACAGGGCCAGGTGCCCCAGCTTGGCCGCCAGGCGGGTGAAGGCGCCATGGTTGGCCGGCGCCGGAGGTGGCGGGCTGACGAAGCGCCAGACTACGCGCAGCAACATCACCGCCAACAGCACCAGGCCGATGCTCTTGTGCAGGTCCGGGCCGGCTTTGCGCCAAGGGCTGTAATAGTCGAGGCCGACCATCCACAAGCCCAGGCCAAACAGGCCGAAGACTGCCAGCGCCACACCCCAGTGCAAGATGATGCTGACCACGCCGTAGCGAGAAGATGAATTGCGCAGTTGCATGTTGGCGTGTTTCCCCGTGAAAGCTGTACACAGACTAACGCGAAATGTATCGAATAAAAGCGGAAAAAATTGCTTCGGATTATCGAGAAATCCGATAGTTATTCTGTAACCTTCCCATTAAGGAAACATTAACGATAGCCGGAGAGTTCAGGGTTGCCAGTGCCGGCCCTTTCGCGGGTAAACCCGCTCCCACAAGGATCGCGCTGCTCTTGAAAACTATGCCGGACCTGTGGGAGCGGGTTTACCCGCGAAAGGGCCGGCACTGTCGATCAGTCAGCCAGCCTTGGCCTGGGTATTGGCCACAGGTTTCTTGGTCGGTTCGGACTTGGCAGTCGCCTTCTTGGTCTCGGCAGGCTTGTGCGCCGGCGCATGCTTGGCCGGGGCCGCCTTGGTCGCTGCTGGCTTGGCAGCCGCCTCCTTGACCACAGGTGCAGGCGCAACCGGGGCCGGCGCGGCTTGTGGAGCTGGCGCGGGTGCCGGCGCCACTTCCTCAGCCTTGGCGATCGGCTCGGCCTTCACTTGCGGCTTGTCCGCCCCGCCAAACAGGCGCTTGAAGAAGCCCGGTTTGTCCTGCTTGGCCTCTTCGACCTTTTTCGGCTCCTCTTTCACTGGCGCCTTGTCAGCCTTGTCGGACGAACCACCGAACAGATTGGAGAAGAAACCGCCCTTGCTTTCCTTGGCGGCCACCGCACCGGCTGCCGCTGCCGCCGCAACCGGCGCCACTTTGGCCGGGTCGAACGACTTGCCGGCCAACAGGTCCTGCACTTGGCTGGCCGCACGCTGGCCGCTGCGCAGGGCACCTTCCAGGGTGCCAGGGTACAGGGCATCGGTATGCTCACCGGCAAAGGTGATGCGTTGCACCGGGCGCTCCCACAAGCGCCAGTACTTGCTGATCTGCCCCGGGCCATAAGCCAGGTAGGCGCCACCGGTGCCGGCGTCGGTGCTGTAGCGCTTGAGCTCGTAACCGGTAAACGCACCACGGGCCTGTGGGTAGAACGCATGCAGGCGGATCAGCACCTGGTCGACCATCTGCTTGTCGCCAAATGCCTGCAGCAAGCGGGCGTTGTCGCCGGACAGGTTGATCACCACATTGGCGCCGCCCTTGAGCGCAGGCTCGATCCACAGCATGCCGAGGCCGGCGTTACTGAAGATTTCGCCCGACATGCGTGCGCGGCTTTCCCACACCGGCTTCTTGAACTTGAGCATCAGCTGGTCGCGCCAGCCATAGTTGGTGCCCTTCAACGCTGCCAGGTGCTGGTTGTCCAGGCCCGGGGTCATCTGGATCTTGGCCAGGGCGCGCAGCGGCACGGCCATGACCAGGTAATCGGCCTGGTAGCCGACGCTGCCGACTTTTACCGTTACCCCGTCCTTGTCCTGGACGATGGCGGTAACCGGCGAGCTGGTCTTGATGGTTTTCAGCTGTTTGACGAACGCCTGGGCCAGCACCGGGCTGCCACCTGGCAGGCGTGCGGCACGCAGGTCGCGGTCGCTGACGCCACGGTACACGCGGTTCTGCTGGGCGAAGTACAGCAGCGACAGGCGCGACGGCTCATCGTAGCGGGTACGGATCTGCTGGTTGACCAGCTGACGGGCCGTGGCCGGCAGCTGCAACTTGTCGAGCCAGGTAGAGACGTTGATCTGGTCGAGGGCAAACAATGTGCTGGTTGCCTGCGGGTTCAGCGGGTCGTCGATGGAGCGGGCCAGGTCGTCGAGGGTTTTCTCGTAGCGCTTGAGTGCTTCGGCGGTAGCCGGCTGCTTGGTGGCCAGGTCGGTGGCGCTGAAATACTCGCCGTCGATCAGGTAACCGGGGGTACGCACGAACTCCGGCGCCGGCAGTGTTTCAAGCTTGAAACGGTCCAGGTACTGATTAAGCACCGGCTGCGCCTTGGCGTTGCCGATCCATTCACTGGTGGCCAGGCCCGAACGCCCGCCCATGCCCGATTTGGCTTCCAGCAGGGTCACCTGCCAGCCTTTGTTCTGCAGCTCGTAGGCTGCCGTCAGGCCTGCCAGGCCGCCACCCACCACGATTGCCGTAGGCGTCTTGTCCTTTGCCAGCGCGGCGCCGCTGGACACACCAATCAATACCAACGCGCACAGGCGCACCCAAGCAGCAGCCATGTCGGCGAACTCCGAGTCAGAGGTTACAGATACGGGAAGAGGCAGGAATGCCCCGAGAAATGCGTTAAGAATACGTCACCTCCGCCAACCCTGCCAGCGCAGTGACATCAAGTGCTTTTGGCAACTGACATTTTTGCCAGTAGTCATGTCACACGGCCGCAGGCGAAGCTGGCGAAGATGGCCAAAAGCCCCGCCAGGAGGGCATGCGCATGATCTTCGAGGAGCATTTCCAGCACGTCGAACGGCAGTTTCTGTGGCACAAGCAGACGCTTCATATGGCCTCCGGCCTGAGCATCCGCTCGAATAGCACCTCGTGGACCGGCTTTCATGAAGCGTTCAAGGGTGAAGATGGCACCGAGCTGGTGATCGGTGAGCACAGCGATGTGGAAATCGTCTTCGCCCAGGAAGTCGAGTGCCTGCGGCTGGAATACTATGTGGTCAGCGACTTTCTTTGCGACGACCTGCACATGTTGTTCAATACTGAAAGCGTTGACTACGACCTGATTGCCCCGATCCCACGCAACTTCTACTGGCTCACCGTGGAAGGCAGCGGCTTACGCGACTTGCGCCCCGGCCCCATTGCCACGCATCCCTACCATCAGGTGATCGACGGCCCGTTCCGCCGCCTGACCATCTCTACCTCCCAGGCCGGCACCGTACACATCCGGCGCCTCGAATGGACCGGCACTCACCGCCATTGAAAGGCAGCGGTTGTCCTGCCCTGCGGCTTTGCTTAGGCTTACGCGGTCGAACCACGCCGCAAAGCCAGGAGAAGCGCCCATGGGCCTCAATGATCAGTGGATGCAACGTGACCTCAAGGTCCTGTGGCACCCCTGCACCCAGATGAAAGACCACGAGCAGCTGCCGCTGATCCCGATCAAGCGCGGCGAAGGTGTGTGGCTGGAGGACTTCGAAGGCAAGCGCTACCTGGACGCGGTGAGCAGCTGGTGGGTCAACGTGTTCGGCCATGCCAACCCGCGCATCAACCAGCGCATCAAGGACCAGGTCGACCAGCTGGAACATGTGATTCTGGCCGGTTTCAGCCACCAGCCTGTGATCGAGCTGTCCGAGCGCCTGGTGGCCATGACGCCGGCCGGACTCGACCGGGTGTTCTATGCCGACAATGGCTCGTCGTGCATCGAAGTGGCGCTGAAGATGAGCTTCCACTACTGGCAAAACGTCGGCAAGCCAGGCAAGAAGCGCTTCGTTACCCTGACCAACAGCTACCACGGCGAAACCATTGCCGCCATGTCGGTGGGCGATGTGCCGCTGTTCACCGAAACCTACAAGGCGCTGCTGCTGGATACCCTCAAGGTGCCCAGCCCCGACTGCTACCTGCGCCCCGAGGGCATGAGCTGGGAAGAGCACTCGCGCAACATGTTCCATGCCATGGAACAGACCCTGGCCGAGCACCACGCCTCCATCAGCGCCGTGATCGTCGAGCCGCTGATCCAGGGCGCTGGCGGCATGCGCATGTACCACCCGGTGTACCTCAAGCTGCTGCGTGAGGCCTGCGACCGCTACGACGTGCACCTGATCCACGACGAGATCGCCGTGGGCTTTGGCCGCACCGGCACGATGTTCGCGTGTGAACAGGCGGGCATCCGCCCAGACTTCCTGTGCCTGTCCAAGGCCCTGACCGGTGGTTACCTGCCGTTGGCCGCCTGCCTGACTACCGACAAGGTGTACCAGGCGTTCTACGACGACTACCCGACCCTGCGCGCATTCCTGCACTCGCACAGCTACACCGGCAACCCGCTGGCATGTGCTGCAGCGCTGGCCACCCTGGACATCTTTGAGCAGGACAACGTGATCGAGGCCAACAAGGCCTTGGCTACGCGCATGGCCAGCGCCACCGCGCACCTGGCCGATCATGCTCATGTTGCCGAAATTCGCCAGACCGGCATGGCCCTGGCCATCGAGATGGTCAAGGACAAGGCTGGCAAGGTTGCCTACCCTTGGCAGGAGCGGCGTGGCCTGAAGGTGTTCGAGCATGCCCTGACCCGCGGCGCACTGCTGCGCCCTCTGGGCAGCGTGGTGTACTTCCTGCCGCCTTACGTGATCACACCCGAGCAGATCGACTTCCTGGCGGAAGTGGCCAGTGAAGGCATCGACATTGCTACCCGGGAAAGCGTCAGCGTTGCCGTGCCGGCCAACTTCCACCCCGACTTCCGCGACCCGGGCTAGGTCCGGCGGCCAACCACCAAACCCTGTGGGAGCGAGTTCACCCGCGAATGCGATAGTGGATCCAGCATCGCATTCGCGGGTAAACCCGCTCCCACAGGGTCACATGATCCTTTTTCGTTCGAGCTGATCCATGAGACTGTCCCGCTTCTTCATCGACGCCCCCCTGAGCCTTGGCGAGCACGACCTGCCCGAAGCCCAAGCCCACTACATCGGCCGGGTACTGCGCATGGCCCCCGGCGATGCCGTGCAGCTGTTCGACGGCAGCGGCCAGGAATACCTCGGCCAGTTGCTTGAAGTGGGCAAGAAAACCGTACGCGTCAGCCTCGACCGGGCCCTGCCCGGCCAGGCCGACTCGCCACTGCACGTGCACCTCGGCCAGGGCCTCTCCCGTGGCGAGCGTATGGACTGGGCGATCCAGAAGGCCACCGAACTGGGTGCCAACGAGATCACCCCGATCGTCAGCGAACGCTGCGAAGTGCGCCTGAAAGACGAACGCGCCGACAAGCGACTGGCCCACTGGCGCCAGGTGGCGATCAGCGCTTGCGAACAATGCGGCCGGTCGACCTTGCCCGTCATCCACCCACCGATCACGCTGGCCGAATGGCTGAACAGCACCAAAGCCGAGCTGAGACTGGTATTGCACCCGGTGGCCGAGCCGCTCACCAGCCACGAAAAGCCTGCGACCCTGGCCTTCCTGATCGGCCCCGAAGGCGGCCTGAGCGAGGCCGAAGTCGAACAGGCCAAGGCATCCGGCTTCCATGCCGCACGCCTCGGCCCAAGGGTACTGCGTACCGAAACTGCGCCCGTGGTGGCGCTGTCGGTGGCACAGCAACTGTGGGGCGATTTTTAATTAGCGTACGTAGAACGACACCGCCACGAAGTGCATGAGGCTGCCGGCGATCACGAACAAGTGCCAGATGCCGTGCCCGTGGCGCAAGCGGCTGTCCAAGGCGAAGAAGATGATGCCGACGGTGTAGAACACCCCGCCGGCAGCCAGCCAGGCAAAACCGGCAGTGCCCAGCGAGTGGAGCAAGGGATTGACCGCCACCAGCACGATCCAGCCCATCACCGCGTAGATGATGATCGACAGAATCCGCGCCTCGGAGCGCGGTTTGATCTCTTGCAGCATGCCGATCACCGCCAGCCCCCAAACCACGCCAAACAAGCTCCAACCCCAGGGGCCGCGCAGGCTGACCAGGCAGAAGGGTGTGTAGCTTCCGGCGATCAGCAGGTAGATCGACAGGTGATCGAGCTTGCGCATGATCACCTTCGCCCGCCCACGGGTGCTGTGGTACAAGGTGGAGATGCTGTACAGCAACAACAGCGTGCTGCCGTAGATGGAGAAACTGACGATCTTCCAAGGGTCGCCTTGCAGGCCTGCGACCACGATCAGCCAGATGGCACCGATACAGGCCAGGACAGCACCCACCAGGTGGGTCCAGGCGTTGAAGCGTTCACCGTAATACATGCAAACACAGACCTCCCCCAACAGCTGTAAGTTTCAAGCGGCAAGCAGCAAGTGAATCGCGATAGCATTGATGTCATCGCTCTGGCTTGCAACTTTCCGCTGCAGCTTACAGCGCTCCTGGTTGCAGTTCCGCGTCACGCACCAGCCTTTCCAGCCCGGCCAGGTCCGGCACCCGCGCCACTTGCTCCCCCACCTGCACCGCCGCCAGTTCCAGGCGCCCCAGCGCCACATCCACATAATTCAGCTGGCTGTCGAGCTTGCACGAACGCGGAATGTCCTGCAGCAACAGCGCCAAATAACGCAGCCCGGTGTCGCCCAGGGCGTTGAGCACCACAACCCGCGCCCGCTCGCCGCACGGCGTCTCACCACCACACGCCGCTTCGAACCCGATCAGCGGCAGGCGCTGCTGTCGCCAGTCGATCCAGCCCAGGTGCCAGGCCGGCTCACCGCGCTGGCACACCAAATTGCGCTGACCGCTCAACTCGGCCACCGCAACGTTAGGCAACACCAAAGTACGGTCGCCCAAGGGCAGCAACAGCCCGGTCAGGCTGCTGCGCTGCCCGGCAATCAGTTCAAGCATGGGGCTGGCTCCAGTGTGCAATGCTCTGCAGCAACAACGACTCCTGATACGGCTTGCCCAGGTATTCGTTGACGCCGATGGCCATGGCGCGGTCGCGGTGCTTCTGCCCGGTACGCGAGGTGATCATGATGATCGGTAGGTCTTTCAGCCGCGCGTCACGGCGAATGCGGGTGGCCACCTCGAAGCCGTCCATGCGCGGCATCTCGATATCCAGCAGCAACACGTCGGGGCGGTGCTCTTCCAGCAAGGCCATGGCATCGACCCCGTCCTTGGCCGTCAGCACGCTCATGCCGTGGCGTTCCAGCAAGCGGCTGGTGACCTTGCGCACAGTCACCGAGTCGTCCACTACCATCACCAACAATGCGCGGCGCGGCACCGGGCCGAGCAACTGGCGCGGGGTGCCGCCACCGGGCAAACGGGCCAGGCGCCGCTGCTGGCCGCGCAGTTGGCCAAGCAGGTCGAGAATCAGCACGACCCGGCCATCGCCCAGCAGCGTCGCCCCCGACAGCCCGGCAACCGCAGCAAACTGCGGCCCCAGGCTCTTCACCACGATCTCGCGGCTGGGCGACAGGCTATCGGCCTGAATGGCGAACGATTGCTCCTTGGCGTGCACCAGCAGCACCGGCAACGGCACACTCTGCCCCAGCAAGGCGGGGCGCGGCAGGCCTTGCAGCAACTCGCCCAGATAACGCAGCTCATATTCATGGCCGGCATACACATAGCGGGGCGGGTCCAGCTGATAACACGCCGCCAGCTCTGCCGGCGGCACACGGACGATGCCCTCGATGGTATTCAGCGGGATCGCGTACTGCTCTTCGCCCAAATGCACCATCAGCGCACGGTTGATCGATACGGTGAACGGCAGGCGGATCAAGAAGCGTGCGCCCTTGCCCTGGGCCGACTCGATGCTCATCGAGCCCCCCAACTGCTTGACCTCTTCGTGCACCACGTCCATGCCCAGGCCACGCCCCGAAATCTGGGTGATCTTTTCAGCGGTGGAAAAGCCCGGGCGCAGGATGAACTGCAAGATCTCGTGATCGCTCAACTGTGCCTGCGGGTCCAGCAGGCCACGCTTGATCGCCTTGCGCCGCACGGCTTCAAGAGGCACACCGGCACCATCGTCGGTCATTTCGATGACGATATCGGCGCCTTCGTGCAGCAGGTTCAGGTGGATGGTGCCCTGCTCCGGCTTGCCGGCAGCCAGGCGCGCTTCGCGGCTTTCCAGGCCATGGTCCACAGCATTGCGCAGCATGTGCTCCAGCGGCGCCACCATGCGCTCCAGCACGCTGCGGTCAAGTTCGCCTTGGGCGTTGCCGACCACCAGTTCTACCTGCTTGCCCAGCTCGCTGGCCACCTGCCGCACCACGCGCTGCAAGCGCGGCACAAGGCGCTCGAACGGCACCATCAAGGTCGCGGTCAGGCCTTCCTGCAACTGGCTGTTCACCCGCGCCTGCTGCTGCAGCAGGCTGTAAGCCTCCTGGGCACGCTGAGCCAGGGTTTCCTTCAGGTCGAGCAAGTCCGAGGCGGACTCGAACAAGGCCCGCGACAACTGTTGCAACTGTGAATGGCGGTCCATTTCCAGCGGATCGAAATCGTCATAGGCATCGCCTTCGAACTGCTGACGACTGGAGATTCGCCCTTGGGTCTCGATGTCCAGGCGCAGCAGCTGGTCGCGCATGCGCTCAAGGGTGGTCTCCATCTCGTTGAGGGTAAACTGTGCATCGTTGACTTGCTGCTCGATGCGCCCACGAATGATCGAATGCTCACCCGCCAGGTTACCCAGGTCGTCGAGCAACTCGGCATCGACCTTGACCATGTCGCCTGGCGCCCGCTCTGGCGCTGCTGTCGGCACCTCGTTGGCGGCGGCTTCGACCGGCCCTTGGCCGGCAGCACTGTCGGTCAGGGCCGCGCTGCTGAAGTTACGGATATAGTCGATCAGCGCCGTGGCGGCATGCAGTGGCTGCCCCAGGCGCACGGCATCGAGCATGTGCGCCAGGCGGTCGTGGCAGTTCTGCAACAGCGCGAACAAAGGCGCGCTCGGCGGCAAGCGGCCGGCAGCCAGCAGTTCGTACAGAAACTCCAGTTCGTGAGCCAGGTCACCGATGGGGGCAATTTCGACCATGCGCGCCACACCCTTGAGGGTGTGCAGGTCGCGCATCAGGTTGTCTACCTCGACGCTGCTGCGCGGGTCGGCCTGCCATCGCGCCAGGGCTGCGGCGGCGCTTTCGACGATGTCCGAGCTTTCTTCGAGGAACACTTCCAGCAGCTCTTCGCCTGGGCTTTCAGGCTCCTCAACCAGAGGCTCGGTCATGTCAGGCAGCTGCGGCTGATGGGGCAGCCCCAGGCCCAGGGTATCGGCCACGTCCATGTCCGGGTGCAACGGCGTGACCGTGTCGATGCCCACCAGGCCAGTGGCCTCTGGCGCCAACGCTTGGTCCAGCAGATTGCGCAGGCCGTCGACCGTTTCGGACCGCGGCGCGATGTCCTGCCCGGCCGCCACTTCATCGAGCATGTCCAGCAGGGCTTCCTGGGCGCGCTGGGCGTGGGCGAAGAAGCGCGCATTGGCAGGCAGGCTGCCCTCTTCCACGGCGCCATACAGGTCCAGTAAGGCCTCGCACACCTCATCCATCTGCCACAAGTCGGCCAGGTGCGCGGCGTGGCCGAGGGTGGTCAGCTGGTCGAGCAGGGTGTCCAGCGCATCACGTTGCCCAGGCTGTTGCTGCCAGCGCGACAGCAACGACTCGGCATCGAGCAGGATATCCATCGCCTGGGCCAGGAAACTGGCGACCAACTGCGGGTCGCGCTTGCCGCGCCGGACATGCTGCGGGTCGTCATGCAAGCTGGCCAGGCGCGCGTCTACGGCCTGGCCAACCTGTTCGATCAGCTCCGCAGCACCAGGGATGGCGGCCAACGGCGTGCTGTCGAGTTGCGCCAGGCCCAGGTGGAACAGCGAGCGTGCGGCTTCCAGCCATTCGATCTCGGCCATTTGCAAAGGCAGTTGGTGGCCCTTGTATTCCCGGACCAGGCGGTCGAAGGCGGTGGCCAGCTCTGCGACCGGCATCACCCCGGCCATGGCAGCGCTGCCCTTGAGCGTATGCAGGGCGCGCTGCAGGCCATCGCTGACCGGCGTATCGTGGCCGTCTGCGCCCTGCAGAAACACATCGAGGCTGGCCAGGTGGCCTTGCGCCTCAGTGCGGAAAATATCCAGCAGCAACGGGTCGAGGCCATCGATATCGGCAGCACCCGGTACGTCGTTTTCTGCCAGGGCATGCAGGTGCCCAGCCAACTGTTCGATTTCGGTCAGTTGCGGCAACTGGCCAGCCGCAAAGTCGGCCAGCAAATCGGGTAGGTGGACGAACACTTGCTGCAGGGCCACCACGCCCTCCGGGCTCAGCACGCTACGGCCCTCCAGCACCCGGTTCAGCAGGTGCTCGGCGCCCCAGGCCAGCTCGGCCACCGCTTCGGCATGCACCATGCGACCGCTGCCCTTGAGCGTATGCAGCGCACGGCGTACTTCCCCCAGCGCCTCGCGCTGCTGGTTGTCGGCACGCCAGCGCAGCCAGTGCCGCTCGATCTCCGGCAGCAACTCACCGGCTTCATCGAGAAACACCCCGCGCAGCTCGTCATCAATGCCGTCGCCATTGGCATCCTGGCCTGCACGGGTGTCGGCCTGCGCACAATACACGCCCAGCGCTGCCAGGCTTGCACGGGCCATGTCGATGAACGGCTGGGCATCCGCCAGCGGGTCGGCCACCCGCCATTGCAGGTAGCATTCGGCGGCACTCATGGCTTCACCCAGGTGGGCCAGCTCATCGGCGGGCGGCTCGACATCCAGGTGCTGCAACCAGCGCTGCACATAGCTGACGCAGCCGGCGAACAGCTCGGCTACGGCGGGCAGCATCAACATGGCCAGCGCGCCGCGAATCTGCTGCAGCAGCCCCGGCAATGGTTGCAGACGTTGGCGCGGCCAGTCGGACTCCAGGTAGTCGCCGATCAGGTCCTTGGCCTGCTGCAGTACGTTCAGCGATTCGTTCAGCACCAGCTGACGTATCTCGGCCAAGTCCGAGCCTGGCAGCCCGCCCTGCCCGTTTTCTTCCAGCGGGCCGACCATGCCGTTCAGCGAAGCCTCCACGTACAGCAAGGCGCCCGCCACATCCATCAGTACCGCGTCGTCCACCACGCGCTCGCCCTGGGCCAGGGCCTGCAGCGCCAGCACCTGGTCGATGATGACCCGCCGTGGTTGCTGGAAGCCCAGCACAGCCAGGGTATCGGCCACATGACGCAGCGGCGCCAGCAGGGCATCGAGCTGCTCGCTGTGCTGGCGGTCGCTGCGCACGAACTGGTCCAGGCGCTCCTTGATGCGCATCAGGTCGTCGCACAGTGCGGTCACCACCGAGCGCAGGGCATCGCGGCCCGGCCCGGCCTGCAGTTGTTCACGCCAATTGCCCAGCGACAGGTCAAGGTTGGCCAGGTCGTCAGACCCGGCAAAACGCTGTGCTGCACCGCTGATCAGGCTGGCTTGGGCCAAGGGCTCGATACCTCGGCAGGCACGTAACTGATTGAGCAGCGGCAGCATCACCAAGGGCAGGTCGTGGCGGGCACCGCGCAAGCGCTCAAGGTACGAGGGCAATTGCTCCAGGCCACGAAACAGCGCCCCCAGGCAATCGCCCCGTGGGCTGACCTGGCCGTCGGCCAGCGCCTTGGCGAACAGTTCCAGCTCTTCGGCCAGGCGCGTCGCACCGCGCAGCTCAAGCATGCGCAGGCAACCCTGTACCTGATGCAGGTTGTCGACCACAAAGGCCAGCATCGACAGGTCGCCCGGTTCGCCGGCAAAACGCTCCAGCGCCTGGCGCGCCTGGCCCAGGCAGTCGAGGATGGCAGCCTTGGTCCAGGCCAGCGCTACCGTGTCGTGGCGCTCGGGACTTACAGCAGCAGAAGCCATGGGCACTCCTCAGCGCGGCGCATCGGTGGGGCTTTGCGCAGGTGGCGGCAGGGTGAAACCGGACACCGAACGGCGCATCTCGCTGGCCATGCGGGCCAAGTGGCGGATGCTGTCGGCGGTGGCACCGGAGCCGGCGGAGGTTTGCGCGGTAATCTGCTGGATCACCGCCATGGTGTGGGAAATCTGCCCGGCCGACGAGGTCTGCAACTGGGCGGCGTCAGAGATGCTGTGGATAAGATCGGCCAGGTTCTGCGATACCCCTTCGATCTCGGCCAGCGCCACCCCGGCATCCTGCGCCAGGCGAGCGCCACGCACCACTTCGGCGGTGGTCTGCTCCATGGAGATGACTGCCTCGTTGGTGTCGGCCTGAATGGTACGCACCAGCGCCTCGATCTGCCGGGTGGCCGACGACGAGCGCTCTGCCAGGCGCTGCACTTCGTCGGCAACCACGGCAAAACCACGGCCAGCCTCGCCGGCCAGCGAGGCCTGGATGGCCGCGTTGAGTGCAAGGATGTTGGTCTGATCGGCAATGTCGTCGATCAGGCTGACGATGTCGCCGATTTCCTGGGAAGACTCGCCCAGGCGTTTGATCCGCTTGGCGGTGTCCTGGATCTGCTCGCGAATGTTGTCCATGCCGTTGATGGTGTTATGCACCACCTCGTTACCCTTGTTGGCGATGGCCACCGAGCGCTCGGCCACCTTGGCCGACTCGTAGGCATGCGCCGAAACCCGGTCGATCGACTCGACCATGTCGCCGACCGCCTCGGAGGCCTCGCTGATCTGCTCGGCCTGGTGCTCGGAAGCCTTGGCCAGCTGGCGGGCGGTGTTCTGGGTGTCCTGTACGGCAGCGGCAACCTGCACGGCGCTGTGGTTGATGGTGGCGACCAGGTCGCGCAGCTGGTCCACGGAATAGTTGATCGAATCGGCAATGGCGCCGGTGAAGTCTTCGGTCACCGATACGGTCACGGTCAGATCGCCATCGGCGAGCTCTTCGATTTCATCCAGCAGACGCATGATTGCCTGCTGGTTGCGTTCGTTCTTTTCTGCCGTTTCGCGCAGCTGGCGGTTGGTGGTGCGCACCATGACCAAGCCGATGAGGATGATCGAGGCCAGCGCCAGCAGGCCCAAGGCATAGCCGCCAACGGTATCGAGGGTGCGTCCACCGGCCAGGTTCTCGAAACCGTTGGCCAGGTGTGACGCCTCGTCCAGCAGGGTTTGCGACAGGCTGAAGATGTTGCCCGCGGCCTCACGCACGCGGAACAGTTCGGGCGAGGTTTCGAGAATTTCGTCGACCGAGCCCGCGACGAACTGGAACAGCTCGGCGATTTCGGCCAGGCGTGCACGGGCATCGGCGTCCTCTACACGGGTTACCTGGATGGCCGCGTTACCACTGAGCATCCCCTCCAGCACCTGGCCAAAGCGCCCGGCATCGCGGCCAAAGGCATCCGCCGCCTGAGCGGCGGTATCGTCACCCGCCAGCACGGTGTTGACCGAGCCGAGGATGCGCTCGGCCAGCAACAGTTGGCGCTGCGCCACCGCCACCTGGTTGGCCGGAGCGCCGCTTTGCAGCAGGATCTCGACCACTTTTTCGTATTCCACCTGCAACTGCGGCACGGTTTCGGCCAGCGTGGCCGCTACCTGGTGCAGCGACAGCACGGTCTGCTCACTGGCCAGGATGGTGTCGGTATTCTTGCGCAGGTTTTCCCAGTCGCGGCGTACCGCTTCCATCTCGTCTCGCACCGTAGGCGGCGCAGCCGGCAACCCGGTGGACTTGTCACCCTGGCGCAGGTAGCCCCAGCGCCGCTCGAAGTCGTTGCGTGCATCCGACAGCAGCTTGAAGGCCAGGGCCTTGCCCGCGGCGGCTTCGGTGGCGTTCTTGGCAATGCGCTGAGACAGCACCCGCAGCTCGCCGGCATGGCCGATGTACTGCTTGTCGTAGTTGGACTGGGTGTTCAGGTAGGCAAAGTTGGCGAACAGCAGGATGATCGACAGGATCAGGATCAGAAACAGCACGGTGATCTGCGCGATGCTGCGGGTACGTGGGGTCACGGTGGTGGCAGTGACGGGGGTGGCAGGCTTGTTCACGTTCGCAGGTCCTATAACGCCACATCAAGAAAGCCCGGCGCCTGGGCCAAGGCGAAGGGGCTGAAAATTGCCCAGTTGCGTTCACGCGGGAAGTGCCCCTGCACGAAACGTGCAGCGGCGCGGATCAATGGCTGCGGCGGCGACAGTTGCAGGCTGTCGAGGGCGAAGTGTTGCAGGCCAAGTACCTCGTCCACCAGCAAACCAACGAACAGGTCGTCGTGGTCCAGCACCAGCACCCGCCGCTGCTTGCCCGGCGCGGCGTGGCCCAGGCCGAAGAAGCTGCTCAGGTCCATCACCGGCAACAGCCGGCCACGCAGGTTGGCCACCCCGCACACCCACGGTTGCACACCCGGGACGCGGCTGCTTCGCGGTTCGCGCAGTACCTCGGCCACCTCCCCCATGGGCGCGACGAACCACTGCCCGGCAATGCGAAAGCCGATACCGCTCCACTGTTGCAGGCGGTTGTCCTGTGGGGGCTGGTCGGCGACCAGCAGGCGGCAGCGCCGGTCGATGTCCAGCAACAACTCGAAGGCGGTCAGCGACGCGCCTTGCGGGCGGGTGGTCAAGCCCCCAGCACTTCTTTGAGCTTGGCGATCAGCGCGTCTTCTTCCACCGGTTTGGTCAGGAAGTCACGGGCGCCCTGGCGCGTGGCCCAGATGCGGTCGGTTTCCTGGTCCTTGGTGGTGACCACGATCACGGGGATGGCGGCGGTTTCCGGGTCCTTGCTGAGCTGGCGGGTGGCCTGAAAGCCGTTCATGCCGGGCATGACGATGTCCATCAGCACCGCGTCGGGCTTGTCCTGCCGGGCCAGCGCCACGCCATCGGCACCGTTGCTGGCCTTGAGCACCTGGTAGCCGTGCTTTTCCAGCCACTCGGTCAAGCGGTACATCTCTGTCGGCGAGTCGTCGACAATCAGAACTCGGGCCATGCTGTTTCCCCATCAGAAAAGTAAGGCCGTGCCATGGCGGGGCACGGTCAGGGTGCGGGTTGTTGGGTTGCGGCAAAACCGGGCACGTGGGCGCGGATCGCATCGAGCAGTTCTTCTTTGCTGAACGGCTTGGTCAGAAACTGATCAGAACCGACCACCCGGCCGCGGGCTTTGTCGAACAGGCCGTCGCGCGACGACAGCAGGATGACCGGCGTGTCCTTGAAAGCACTGTTGTGCTTGATCACGGCGCAGGTCTGGTAGCCGTCCAGGCGCGGCATCAGCACATCGACGAAGATGATGCCGGGCTGGTGGTCGACGATCTTGGCCAGGGCATCGAAGCCATCGCTGGCGGTGATCACCTCGCAGCCCGCTTCACCGAGCAACATCTGTGCAGTGCGGCGGATCGTGCGGGAATCGTCGATCACCATCACCTTCAGGGGTTGTTCCATAGACGCCTACCAATGGAAATTAGCTGCATTTTTAGCACACTCCGGGTGGCCATTCCATCTGCGCCGCCCCTTGACCGGCGGCGTTTGCGGCGCCACCCTGAGCCACTTTTCTTTCGAGCCATCGCGGCACCTGCCGCCAAGAGGAACCACCCCATGAGCGTACGCCTCGGCATTGTCATGGACCCCATCGCGTCCATCTCCTACAAGAAGGACAGCTCGCTGGCCATGCTGCTGGCCGCCCAGGCACGCGGCTGGAGCCTGTTCTACATGGAACAACAAGACCTGTACCAGGGCGAAAGCAAGGCCCGCGCCCGCATGCGCCCGCTGAAGGTGTTTGCCGACCCGGCGCACTGGTTCGAACTGGGCGAAGAGCAGGACAGCCCCCTGGCCGAACTGGACGTGATCCTGATGCGCAAGGACCCGCCGTTCGACATGGAATTCGTCTACAGCACCTACTTGCTGGAACAGGCCGAAAATGATGGCGTGCTGGTGGTCAACCGCCCGCAGAGCCTGCGCGACTGCAATGAGAAGATGTTCGCCACGCTGTTCCCGCAGTGCACCACGCCGACCCTGGTCAGCCGCCGCCCGGACATCATTCGTGAATTCGCGGCCAAGCATGCCGATGTGATCCTCAAGCCGCTGGACGGCATGGGCGGTACATCGATCTTCCGCCACCGGGCTGGCGACCCCAACCTGTCGGTGATCCTGGAAACCCTGACCGCGCTGGGCACCCAGCAGATCATGGCCCAGGCCTACCTGCCGGCGATCAAAGACGGTGACAAGCGGATCCTGATGATCGACGGCGAGCCCGTGGACTATTGCCTGGCGCGCATCCCGGCCAGCGGCGAAACCCGCGGCAACCTGGCCGCCGGCGGCCGTGGCGAGGCCCGCCCGTTGACCGACCGCGACCGCTGGATTGCCGCCCAGGTGGGCCCGACCCTGCGCGAAAAGGGCCTGCTGTTCGTGGGCCTGGACGTGATCGGCGATTACCTCACCGAAATCAACGTCACCAGCCCTACCTGCATCCGCGAAATCGATGCCGCCTACAACACCGATATCGGTGGCAAGTTGATGGATGCCATTGATCGCAAGCTGAAGGCGCGCTGACAGCCAACGCGAAGCAAAACCGCAGAGTGGGGTATGATGCCGGTCCTATTCGACTGAGCTGCTGCCCCGCCCTGCGGTTGCTGGATACCTGATGACGCTGCCCGCTGACATCCCCGCCACCCTGCTGCCTCCCCGTGTTCGCCCGGTGGACCGGCTTGGCTTTACCCTGTTCCTGGCTGCCCTGGTGCACCTGGCGCTGATCCTTGGCGTCGGCTTCAGCGTGGTCAAGCCTGCCGAAATCCGCCACACCATGGACATCACCCTGGCCACCTTCAAGAGCGAGAAACCGCCCGAGAAGGCCGATTTCCAGGCCCAGGACAACCAGCAGGGCAGCGGCACCCTGGACAAGAAAGCGGTGCCCACAACCACTGAATTGGCACCGTTCCAGGACAGCAAGATCAACAAGATCACCCCGCCGCCTGCCGCCAAGCCCGAGGTGGTGCCGCCCCCTACCCCACAAAAGTCGGCGGTAGTGACCACAGCGCCCAAGCCGCAGAAGGTTGAGCCCAAACCCAAGGAAAGCAAGCCACAGCCCAAGCCGGCGGCGCCAGCGCCAGACTTCGACAGCTCGCAGCTGTCCAGCCAGATCGCCAGCCTGGAAGCGGAGCTGTCCAACGAACAGCAGATGTACGCCAAGCGGCCGAAGATTCACCGGCTGAATGCTGCATCGACCATGCGCGACAAGGGCGCCTGGTACAAGGAAGAGTGGCGCAAGAAGGTCGAGCGGGTGGGTAACCTGAACTACCCCGACGAAGCGCGCCGGCAACAGATTTACGGCAATTTGCGGATGATGGTGTCGATCAACCGCGATGGTTCGTTGTATGAGGTGCTGGTGCTGGAATCGTCGGGGCAGCCGGTGCTGGACCAGGCGGCGCAACGTATTGTGCGACTGGCGGCGC
>NZ_BCBJ01000116.1:0-52337 GCF_001320605.1 Pseudomonas sp. NBRC 111133
GGAGGTGATGCAGGTTGCTCTTTATGCGGGTCAGGAAATGATGGCCATCACCGATGATGCAGGGGCTTTCGAGTTGGATTACTTGGGCCACATTGGCAGTGGATTTGCCAGCATCGAGGACGCAAAAGCAGCCGCGCCGGAGTTCGCTCGCGCCGTGCTGGAGCGCCTGCGCAATCTCATTCAGGACGTGTAGGAAAACGAAGTGGCCGCGTGTTGATTCGCTGCGCTGAGTGATCAACTGCAAGCCGATCGCTTGCGCGTTAAGGCGTGTCATGTTGCGGCGCTGGAGGAAGTGACGAAAGCGGGTAAACAGGGGCATGGTCAGCTCCATCTGGAAGGTGGACAAATAGTCAGCGGCGGCGAATGGTGCCGCTTCGGCAGAGGGGCCCCTGAGCATCAATCGATCATCGCACACAAGGTCCCGCTGGACGTCCTGCTGAGTGTTCGGCCACGATCCATTCCCAGTAGCGGCGGAAGGACTTGTCCAAACCCGATTCAGGTATCAGGGGTTGCCAACGTAGCAACGACGCGCACTGTGGCTCAAAACCGTCCCAAGCCCAATGCCTGTGATAGAGGGGTAAGCTGCAGCCCGTAGGTGCACCATAGCTGCCACAGGGCAGCCTGGACGAATCCTGGGCGGGTCGAGCCCTTCGCGGCCGCCAGGTCATCAATGTAGAGGCGATCGAGCAGCGGGATGACGCCATAGCTGATTTCGCCTTTCGGCTGCGCACTGTCAACAGTTGCACACCGATCGCATAATGATTCAGCAGGGGTGCTTGGCGACGATGCTGCCGCGACTGCGAGTGCTGTGGAGCTGGAGGGCTATGGCTAGGTTTCCTGAGTGTTGTGCTTGATTGTCGCGGTGGTCTGCAATAGCCTTTGGGGCAGGGCTATTTGCTGCCTGCCCCCTCCGCCTCAATGGCATGGTGAGCAAGGTTTAACTCGAATGGTGATTCTCACCGGCAGGTCCAACGGAGGGACGACGCGCACCGCGGCCGGAACAGCGAGAAACCATCATGTCTACGATTGAAACTTTCAAAATGCAGGCCAAGCGGCTGTGCGGTCACCTCTCCCGCCAGAACATGCCTATCACGCATAGCCAAAGCCTGGAGGCTGTAACGGCCATGCATGGCCATCGCGATTGGAACACTGCGCTAGCTGCGATGAGTCGGGCACCTGTGATTTCAACACCCTTGCTGCTGGAAGTGACCCGAGACAGTTCGCCCGAGTATCTGAATACCTCTTTACAAGCGCTATTGCGCCTGGCACCGGTTGCAATCCGCTTTCAAATGGCGCCGGACCTCCGCGTCGAATTGGCGCGCGAGGCACACATTATGGTCGATCAGGTCGAGCGGGCAGGTATCACTGCGCTTCGAAGTAGCGGAGCAGTAGGTGCTGTTGATGATAACAGCATAGGCAAATAAGTTTGGTTGTAGAAAAAGGGCGTTATTTAAACGCCCTTGAAGGACTCTGAGAATCGTAATCCAAACAGGAAGCGCGGAATGCAACGTTTTGAGCAGCAGCTAGACGCCCTCAATATGCGTGAGGTGTGGGAGCGATTGCCGATAAGCCTTCGCTCGATTCCAAAACTGATACATGACTCAACCGGCATCGAGCTTGAAGTAATGCATAAAGCTGACTGCCTTGATCCACTGGTTAACATCGATATGGCAACAGCGGCGTTTGAAATCGATGGTCATCAGCAGAGAGTTATGCTTTGGTGTGACCCATTGACCGCTACGGAATCCGTTATCGGGCATGAACTTCTTCACCTTCGACGTGACATCTGCGAAGGCCAGATAAAACTCATGCCCACTAGATTCTGTGATCCCGCAATGTCCAATATGGCCTATCAGCTGGAAAATGAGATGGAGCACATCTTCATTATCCCGGAAGAGATCAGCCTTTTTTCTGATGCAGAGGATCGTTGGGCAAAAGATTACGCGGATGTGATCAACCGAATTATGAATCGTGAGAAGCCAGACAAGACTGAAATGGTTTTGGCGTGGATGCAAATCAGAAATTCTCTGCCAAACCACACTGACCTGGCGAAGAAATTCGGCCCTCACATCTATGCCCAAGGAGAAATGTGGGCGCAAGAGAGCCAAAGTTTTAATGACGTGGCAAAAGAAGCGAAGGACCAAAATAATAAAAGAAGGCTCCTCAGCTGGATGATGGAGGCCATTCACACATGGCATCCTGATCATAGAGATACTGTGGGATACGGAAGCTGGCAGATAACGGGTGCCGGCCTGAACTTTGAGCCGATGGGTGTTGGCTTATTACCCGACTAGACGCGTAAGCTTAAGACCCACGGATTTTGTCTGCCCGAGCTGGGGCGTACAAGAAAATCTAAGATTAATGAGGACAGTAAGCTTTGTCAGTGACTACACTGGGCCATCATCTACGCGAGGAGCAGCACCGATGGCGATTGAAGACGTAACAGAGCTGACGCAAGTGAATGGCCAGACCCAAGCTCAACGACTGCTGGATGAAGGGTGGTGTATCTTGGCAGTGTGCGTGATCCAGGATGGCAGCAGCCAATATGCCGAGTATCACTTGGGACGTGCCAAACCATTGGATACGGCAGTGGGCCCTGGTGTGCTGATCGGTAAGACGCAGCTCAAGGGCTGATCTGCTACGGTTGCAAAATGACTACACGAAGCCCCGGCCTGGTCGGGGCTTATCCATTTTAAGCTCCGAACAGACCAACCGATCAGGGAGTCAAATTGGACTGTGACCAGCCTGCTAGAAGGGAGTGTTGCCTTGTCCAATTCACAGCCCCGTCAGTTTCGAGGCTCAGAAAGTCTCGCGGCCGAACAGCGCTCTCGCGATGCTGTGCGCCCATTTTTGTAGGCTTGCGGCTTCAACGTTATAGAGGATCGCCGGATCCCCACTTGTTCAGCATCCCAGCAAATTGTCGATTTCCACACGCCCGATGGCCAGCATGTCAAAGCCCGGGTGCGCCTGTGCTGGCGCCGGGATGGTCGTAACCTGAGTGAGCAAAAGTACTCTGCTGCTCAGTTGACCGCTCACCTCCGACCCGGTTGCTGGGACGCCATCCTTGAGCATGTGGTGGGAGGAGATCTCGCCCAGGGCGTCAGCCACGCCATGCTGTTCCAGCGCCATTGCCGATCGTCGTGACGCCATTCTAGGACCTCCTAAACAAAGAAGGTCCGATCATGAACGCAGCACCAGAAGCAATTTATCGGCAGGTGGACGAAGACCAGGTCACGTTCTGGGTCGCAGTCGACGGGCGAGGTTATCGAGCGTGGGGCACCTTTAGGGGGCGGGACATCAACGCCCGGGGAGGATCTCGATCGGCCGCAGTAGGCGAGTGGCTTCGAAAGGCGAATTACGCAGCCAACGAGTGATGTCTCGGCAGAGGAGCGTAAGGGAGGATCCTCGACCGCTCCTCTGCCCCTGCGTGCGCCTGTAGTGCAGGGCAGCATGGAAGCAGAGTGTGTGCAGACCAGGTTAATCGAAGGTGGGCAGCCCCGCGTACTCGATGAACCGTTCAAGCACCGCTCGTTCGTCCGATGATGTGGCCGTTCCCCCATGGCTGGCTTTACCGCGGAGATCTATTTCCCAGGTGGAGTCTTCTGGGCCGATATACACCGCCGGGCGGCCATCTGGAAACTGGTCTGCCGTCAGGTCAACAATCACCGAATCCACAACGAGCCACATATGTGACTTGCCATTCCGGTTGGCGTTTACAGTGTCGGCCTTCGGGCCGCCTGGAATGCTGTTGAGATAATCGCCTAGGAGTTCCGAGGTCACTGCGCAGCATGCGCTAGGGAAATCCATCATGTGCTGCGGAAGAATGCCCAGGGCTTTCTGTTTGTCGAGCGATGCACGGAAGTCATGCGCGATCTTGTGTAGCTCAATCACCATACTGCGAACCATCAACGTGAGTGGGGCGGGGGAACGCCTTTGGGGCGCCCACAAAAAAGCCCCGGGAGTTCCGAGGCTTTTGACTTTCTTAGCCGTAACGCTAAGGAAGGAGCAGCAGGGCGAGATCACGAAGCGGCTGTTACGAGCAGCAGCATGAGGTCACCGCGCATCGAGGGCTAACTTACAGTACCGGCAGGACGGTTTCAACCAATACCGAATCGACTATTCGCAGAGTTGATTCATGGCTCTGTACTCCGACCAGTCGATACCAAGCGCGTCAGCCATTTGCCGATGGCGCTGGATCCGCCACTCCTGGGCTTGCTGTGGGGATTCGGCGACTAACTGAATGACGAACTCATCCAGCTCAATGCCCCGCCTCTCGGCTGCTTCAGCGAACACCCGCACCCGCTGAACTTGGCGGTACTCCTCAACCGTCATTCCGCAGGCCTCGATCACCCCAGCGCTAACCGCTTCAATTTTTTTCATTGCCTGAGGGTTTTCAGCGAAGTACTTGTTGCGAGCTGCGTCGTACCGGTTTTCGAAGGTCAGCATGCCTCACTCCCTGTTATGTGAATTCAACGCTGCGAGGCAGGGGATGCCCCAGATGCGCCAGTGCAGCGTAAGTTTACCGTGGAATGCCGTCACAGATGATGGCCCTGGGCGAGCCGATGTAGCTGATGACTGCGGAGCCAGCGCCGGGTCCAGCAGTTGAAAGGGTAATACAGCAGATCAGCCAGGCGGCCATCGCCATTGCTCACACCTACTTGGCCGGTGTCCTGGAGCGGGCTCGGGCAGCGACGAGCATCGACGATGCAAAACACGAGTCGAGCGTGGCCATCGGCTATGCCATGCTCATGGCTGACCTAGGGATGCTGACCGAAGACGAGTACATGGGCAAGCGTAGCGAGGCGCTGCAAGCCGTGGAGCGGCAATAGTGTCGGCAACCCAGGTAACCGCCGGTACAGCCGGGCGGCCTAGGAAACGTGTTGACGGCACGCACCTAACTTCTCCGGCCGTGGTTCGGGCGACGACGACGAGCCTGCTACAGAAGCAAGGCTTTTGGAGGCAAATATTGTCGTATAGGCAAATAATCATTGTTAGAGATTGTCCTATAGGATAATCTTTATTCATCGGGCAAGAGTCCCCTGTTGCCATGACTCTCATTACCGATACAGCAGGCGTACACTGCTACGTGGACGTCGATGACCTACCCATCGAAAAGCGCTTTCAGAGCGCGTAATTTCAAAAAGGAAGAGACCAAAATGTCGGAGCATACACTTTATTTACTGGGCTTCCTGGGCCTGGCCCTCGCTTATTTGGCGGCGTTTTTCTGTGTGCCGGCTGGTGTTCGGCGGGTCATGAAGTACATTGCCGCCTGCCTGTTTGTGGTTGGGGCCACCTTCACTGTCTACGGACTTCAACCCTGACCCAGTAGCTGACTTTTTCACGTGCTGAGTGGCAGTACCTGTTGCTTCTGCCTCTAGCCAACGGAGAATCACTTTTTGAAAAGCTTCACGATCTCGATCGCCTGGCTGATGCTGGTGCTCTGGTGTGCGATTCGAGTAGGTTTCGCTCTGCAAACCATTGAGCCGGCAGTTGCTCTCATCACCGACCCGTCAATTTGCCAAGCCGCGGGTGCTCCCGTCGTTAATGGCCTCTGCCGGGCTGAAGGGCGGATTGAGGGTGGGCTCGACGATCAATGGCATCTGCACACTGCAAGCACACCGGCCGAGGGTGTAACGCTACCAAAATCCGTCAGCCTGTTGTATCAGGTCGACTCATACCAGTTCCGCGGTGGTGCAGTAGCCGGCTATGGGCTGGCCATCCTGGCCTTTATCCTGGCGGCCCTGCCAGCTGTAGCCAACGCGTTGAGCATTTCTCGCAAAGCGCGCATTTCAGCTTGTTGATGAAATTTCGTCGGGCGTAGCGCAACATCAAGCGCACTCACAGACTGGGGCTGCAACGCTCTTTGAGCCTGCAGGATAAGCATTGATTGCTATGGAAATGGTACATGAGTAACCACCCAACGCCGCCTCGCCGGCGAACGACACAGCATGAGCTTCTGCTGTGCTTTGCATTAGTCATGCTCGGTTGGCAGGGATACTTGTTCCACTTGCAAGCTGACACAATTGATTCGTTCCGCGGTTACGAGTGGCCTTCGCTATGGCCGGGCGGAGTGGCTGCAATTGCTCTGATCTTGCTGGTGCGCTCGATTAGGCAGTATCAGGCGGCAGTGCGATCTGCTAAATGGATTCGCCGCGATGGTAGCCGTCTTCCGTAATCTGCTGGAAGTTACTCCCCGGCCGGCACATGAGCGGTTTTTTTGAGGGAAGCACCATGACTGAGCGATATGGGACTGATCAACTGGTTGGTGGGGGTTCGCTCGGAGCAGGTGACTCAACGAATGTTAAAGTCCGAATGAAGCCAGCTGCTCGCCATGAGTGGATCATTCAATGGATCCGTGAAAACGGGGACGCTGATGTCCTCAACAGCGAATTCGTCGACGCATATGTCTTCACCACTGGCGCGACATCCGTCGCCCTGGGACTAGGTGCTGATCGCTGCCGGCAATTGGGTCGTGATCTATCCACATTGCATGACGCTCAGCGCCTTACGCGTTGTCGTATCGGCCTGAAAGAACACTATATGGGCATGCCCAATTGGGTTTATGCCTATAGCCTTTAGGTCTTCTCTCACAGAGCCCATTTTTCCTTCGGCGCATGACACACAGATCATTGAGGATCTTCACATGCAAATCAAAACGGCCACCACCTATCGCTTCGTGAAGAGTGGAAACCTTGTTCGAACGATTGAGGCGACATCCTACGGAGGCCGAGGAAATTGGGTTGTAGCCCGGCTCGACACGGGAAAAGAGATGGTTGTCGCCGGCAAGGCGTTGACTGATCAAAATCACCCTGACTGGTCGTGAGAAATCCGTCTCGGCCAGTTACACTTCATGCTGCAGCTAGGCCAGGTCTGAGGAGAGGCGTGAGCTTCGCGCCCACAACGTGAGGTAGGTATGAGCGAGAGCGAGAATTACAGTCAGCTAGACCAGGATCTGGAGGCTTTCGGCGAAAGATGGTCTATCGAGTACTCGATCATCTGCTGCCAGGGTTGCCACTCCAGCCAAGCTGTTGATCAGGCGGCCGAATCGTTCACACATGAGGAAGGGTGCTCGAACGAAATCGAAAGCGCGCAGCATCCATGGCACGAGCTCAAAGCTTTGCTTCGTGACCTGCCTCGCCTTGGCTAGTAAAGCGGGTGGTCAATTTCTTCTCCTACCCTGGCCTCAAACTGGGTAGTTGGAATCTTGGTTAGTTTTGGTGTGCAAGCATTTTATGAAAGCAATTATCTTCGCAGCTTTGGCTACATTCTCGATTAATGCTGCAGCTGCAGAGTCAGTCAATATCAGCACCGAGCTCTATCGCAATGGAGAGCTTGTTTCCCAGCCTCATGTTGTTGCTGTCAGCGGCTCCCAGCGTCCCTACAAAAACGTTGAGTACAGGAAGTTCAGGGAATTAGTTGGTAATAAAGTTCGGCTCGGACGTCTAGAGCTAGGCACAACAGCCTACTTTACGCCAGTTATCACTATCGATGGAGACATCCGTCTCACCATGGACGTCAACTACGTACGCCTGAATGAAATGAAGGCCGACAAATTCGGTAGTCTCGCCGTCGACTTCCCTCAGACTGATGGCTTCGTGTATAAAGGAACCGATATTATTCCCAATGGTGGTAAGCGCGAATATAAATCTTACGATAATGGGGAAGAGTACATTTACGTCGTTTCGGCCACAAGGCAATAAGTGCATGCATTTCCGGCTCTTACGCTGAGTATACTTAGCCAACTGGCGCCGGGGCTCTTGCGCCAGCGTCAGTGCATCCGCCTGGCGCTGCTGGCAGTATGCGACCTCCCTCCTGCAAGCACTCCCCTCCCCACGATATTGATCTGAAAACCCTTCGTCAGTATTGTGCGTACGTGTTAAGAATCAATTAGTGCGCATGGATCTTTATCCGCTATCTAAGCCCTCAGCCCCAAGGCTGAGTTGGGTTCGAAAATCAAATTCATGAGGGGAACGTCCACGTGCGATCAGCAACAGAGAAGGAATGCCCGGGATGCAAGACGCGACAGAAGTTCTATGCGGGCAATGTCTGTCACCAGTGTGAGATCAAGCTTCGAGATTACCCATCGCTGAAAGCCACTGTGGACCAAGCCTCAGGCGGCTCGGCGGTACGCCTGCATTTCGGGGCCCGATTGGCGTTGCCAATGGGGTGCTACAAACTGCCTGGTAGCGAGCGTATGGCTGAAGCCTTGTCTGAACTTGTGCGAGCATCGTTCCCCACCGAAGAAGTCAGTCCTGGAGAAGTGACTGATCCTTGGGTACAAAGAGGTGCGGGCCGGATGTACAGCGGTGATGGCTTCTTCGAGGTGCGTCACCGTGACACCCAGCTTTGCGACTTCATCTCAACCGTCCCCCGTGAATTTCAAGAGGCCCTTCGCAAGTTCCTCTTCGCCACCGATGCAGTGTTACGCGAGAGCAACGCGGAGGGGAGGGTGCAGGGGCAGAACCTGCTGTTCCAATTGAACGATGGCAGCTTGTCCCTGGACGACTTCAACGTTCGGCTAACGCAGGCTCAGAATGGCAATAAGCGATAACCCTGGCCCCCGCAGCACAGCATTAGAAGCTGGCAGTGCGGCGGGGAAGAGGGCCGAGGAGTTGCCCAGGAAATTACCCGTAAGCTGGCCGCTGACGTCGGTGCCGGCGCCAATGAGGAAGCCATCATGACTGACGCACCTGTACTCGCCGTGCGCCGATGTGCGCCGAACCCCATAGAACCAGAGCACTCGCTTTGTGGCGACGCGCCAGAGGCGGTCGAGCTCGGCATGGCGCCGGAGCCGTTCGAGCCAGCCGGCAAGCGATCGATTACCTGCCGGCGCTGCTGTGAGGCAATACGCGAAGTGAAGGCGATACGCAATCGTCTGGAGCCACAGAGCGCATGGCTGGGCGATCGGAACCATTACCAAACCCATGAGCATACGCAGAGCTTTCGGCGACATAGTCGATCTGAGTAGTGTTGAGAGTGGGGGCTGCCTTGCCCGTATCGTCTCCGGGCCTGCTGATTGCAATGTCTGCACCGGATTTGTGGTGGGCGTCTTTGACGACCCAAATTGCGTTGAATGGAAGGTCTTGGAGGCCTTGGATGTGCACTTGAGCCCTACCGATAAGGAATTCCACCTCGTTTCCGAGTGTGTGATGCGCGATGCTGATCATTTCACGCCCCTGAACCCTGTGACCTCCTCTGGTCAGTGCCCGGCCTGTGCAGGGACAGCCGTGGTTAACGAATGGCAAGAGCTGTTATCAGGCACGCTGAAGGCATACAAAAATCTAGTGTGCGGCTGTGGCCACTGGCACGGGGACACCGGAAATCTTGGCGAGTACCAATACCTGGAAGACATTGATGACTGGATTGCTTGGCACCAGATTCACATCGAGCAGGAACTCGCCGAGTTGGAGTGGTTGACCCCCGAGGACTTCCTGGGCTTCGTGTTGGGTCTTCAAAAAGTACATTCCTCCTGTAATGTTGATGGAATATCGAGGGACACACCATCATGACCACTCCACCGGTGATACAGGCGCAACTGCAAGCGGCATTCCGCGCTTTGCGGCCTGGGCAGCTCTCACAAGGCCGCTTCGCTATCATGGCTCACGTCCTCGGTGAAAATGGGAAACCTGCGTGTGGAATGGCTCTGGATCTGGTGAATGCAGAACCCGCCGATCGTATCCAGGTAGCGGTGCGTTGCCGGCGGCCAGGTTGCTCCAGGCGCTGGCCAGATACTGATCCTCTCGATGAGCACTTCTTCTGCAAAGACCATTCTTGGCTCAACGATCTCAAATCAAGCGTCTGATCGGCAGACCCCGGCCGCCACCAATAGAGGCCGCTAACGCATCTTGGGAGAATAACTGCATGTCGATGGAGTTTCGAAACCTGGCGGGAAACACTGTGATGATTGATCTAGGTGCTGAAGGTCAACTAGCCTTTGCATTGCCTGACCCTGCCGCCGAGCCAGGCCTTGGCCAAGTTGAAGAAGTACGCCTTCTGCGGAAGCAGATCGAGGCGCTTGTTCGCAGCAGCGGGGATCCGGCTGAAGCAGCATTGAGCATATGCGTCTTGCTCGATGAGCACCTGGGATTAGCTGAGGAAGGGTTCTTTGACGATGACGATGCGGTCCAGGATGCGATCCTGGCTGCCCGGGCGGCAGATGAGTGAGGAGCTAATACTCCGTGGTGCCGCTGGTGCCGCTGGTCCGTTTCTAACCCTAACCAAGCATCTCACCCCGCACCTCGATGATCGCGCCGCCCAGGGGCGACGATCAGTTCAACCAGCCCTCCAACTCTGAACTCCCCATTCTGCGCGCTATCGCTGCAGATCGGGGGATTGGCTTGAGCTCAAAGCCATCGCATACTGTTCGCATATACAGTATAGGGGGCAGTATGTTTTGGGATGACGAGCCGTTGCCAGAGGTGCCCGCCGACATTCTCGCCCAGGCCGCGAAAGGCGCCGACTCGGGGGATATCGGCGACCGCGAGCGTTCAGCTTTGCAGCGGGTGATCGCTATCAACCAGCGGCTATACCGCAGGGCCTGGGAACTGGAACGCAAGGTAGAAGAACTGGAGTCCCATGGGCAATCCATGCGGCAGCAGATTGTAGGCCTGGTCCAACTTACGCGACGACTGGGATACGAACCGTCTACGAAACAGCCCCGCTGATCGGGGCCCCGCCGGCCGCCTAAGCCCTAAAACACGTTGAATAATGTTCATGTCTTGGTATTATGCATACGTGTTATGTATTGTCCTGTGGCTGCGCTTCAGGCTTTCGAGATCCAAATAGGTGCTCACGAGCATGGAAGGAACCCTTCAACAAGTTACCCCGTGTCGAAAGTGCAACAGCCTAAGCGGCTGGTACGAGAAGAGAATTTGCAAGTACACGCAGATCTTCGAGGCCAACGGGGACGCCTTCGACGCCAGCAATATGGTGCGAGTTCGAGGCGGCGCTCGCCGCTTCTGTGTGCAGTGCCACCGCGACATAACCGATCAGATACAGGTGGTCGTCGCGTAACAACTCAGTCCAAAATCCTTTCAAAAACCAGAGAGAGACACGAATGAACAAGTCACAGGCACTGCCGCGAGAAACCTACATGGATCGCAACGGGCCTTGGATCCGCCCATTCTTCGCGGCGATCCTGATTCTGTTGGGGCCTGCGCTGATGCAGATCATGAATGCTACCCCGGCCTGGCTGCCAGCCTGGGCGTCGACGTTGGGTGGGGCAATCGGCTTCGTCTTTGCCGGCTTCTATGCGGTCAAGACAAACACCATTTCCGCATTGGTAGTTCGAGTTCTGGCGAATGCGCTGTGGCTGATGCTGATCGCTTACCTGGTTGTCAAAACCATGGCCCATTGAAAGAGCGGGGATCAACGTCCATGCGGGATCCGCTGAAACTGCTCCTTTTCTTCCCGGTCATCCCGATGGTTTGGGGCGGCCTGCAGTTGCACCTGCAATACCTAGGGTGGATTCCCCAACAAAGCCTGAAGTCGATCGTATGGATTATCGCCTTGAGCCTGGTGATGGCTCTCCTAGTTGCTTGGGTGCTCAAGAAGTCATCCTCCCAGGAGCGACTCACGCTTGAGATGAAGCTGAACAGTGTTGTCACTGGCGGAGGAGAGTCCTTCACCGGAGCGTTCTCATCGGATACCCGGTTCTTGGCTGATTTGGAGGAGTTCCAGAATGTCCTCCACGCTGTTGCGTGGCGTGATTCTCGAAACAATGGCTGCTTCAGGGCCTGGCGCGAACGGGCAACGGTCAAGATCTGGCCGGGGCCATTGGGGATCACTGAAATTGAGCTTGAGGTGGTTACCAGGGCCCTAGCTGCAGAATTCACCTCCCTGGAAGTTAAGGTGATGGGAGCGGCCTGTGAGGTCCCATCGCCAGCATTGTCGGTCCAGTCATGAGCTCAGTACACGAATTTTGGTGTCCCAAGTAGGCACATGTGCCTACAATGCAAAAGTAGGCACATGTGCCTATTTTCAGATGTTTGGAGGATTGATGAACGACGAACAGCGGGAAGCCAACCGGCAAGCGTTTCTGGCGCTGCTGAAACAATTTAACGTGAAGCAAGGTGAGAGTGCGGTGCTCATCAATGCCGTCACCCGGCGGCCATGCTCAATTCGAACTGTTCGCTCTTGGCTCAACGATCCGACAAAAAAATCATCCCGGCCTTGTCCATCCTGGGCGGTAAAAGCCTTGCAAGATGGGATTGTGTACATGCAGCAATTGATGGAGCGTCGAGAGCAGCAGCAAGCCGCGAAGCTGACAGCTGGAGACACCCCTAGGTAGGCACATGTGCCTATCTTCGTTATGCAACAGCTCGAACAAACCAATTAAGCCGGGCCTGCTGCCGGGCTGATACCGTATAAAACCATGTGATTTCGTGCACCTGAAATGAGGTTGTCGATATGCCTGCATGCCTGATTGACCCCGCTGACCTGGAGCGGCTCGCCAGCTCGGATACAGGGAGCCTGCAGGTCACCTTGTACCGGAGTGGCCAGGGTCTAGTCCCGTTGGAGGTTTGTGAAGACCAGGACCTAGCACGGGACGAGAAAATGACTGAACTGCGCTCCCTCATCGAGCATATGAAGACTATGAGAGATGAGTATTCCATCGCGTACAACGAAGGACTCATTGATGGTCGGCTCAAAGAACTGAGAGCGCTTGGGATTTTGAGCGAAGAGGACGTCTCTACTATCGAAGGGGAAGTAGCGGCGTGTGTGGCCCGTCTTTACTGAGCCAGCGCCAGCCCGCACAAATGAACTTTTAGGTTCAGCCGGCTGCGCATAGCACGTTAGTCAGGCAGCAGAAAACTCGTGTCGATTGCATTGTGAGGAATATCCACGCCCCACCATTCAAGCGAGCGGTCGCGGAAGGTCAGCCAGTCAGCCTGTGTTGGGCTTCCATGCGTACACATTCGGCACTCAGGTAAGCCAGACATCTGTTCGGTAACGGTATTGTGAAGATCAATTCCCCGAGGACTGAATCGGCCGACCGTTGAGCCGTCACTGCTGTGTATCCAGATTGTCTGGCGATTGGCGGCGATCTGAAGCTCGTAAAACAGCTCCTGGTCGGTTTGTTGAGTCATACCTGTACCTTGAAGTTTGCGTGTACACGGTGATGTACACCTACGTGGCTATCGTGGCAACCCTTCGAAGGAGCCACTATGACCTGGTCGGTGAATCAGATGCCTCGCGGCTTCACTCTACTTGACCGGAAGCGCAACGAAAAACGCCCCCAGCAAGCCGGGGGCGATGGTGTGCATGCTCAAGCCGCAGTTTGCTGTGGCTCAGTCATACGGGGTTGCGGCCGTGGGAGGCAAGCCACGCTCTGCGCGGAATTCTTGGGCCATCTTTGCACGACGCATATCGGAGAGGATGTCGAACTCGCGCTCGTATTCAGGATTGACGCTGCCCGTGACTGCGTAGGCGGCTCGGACCTTCTGGGATTGCACTTCGATGGCGTTACTCATCAGAGCCAGACTCCGCTTGGAGGTCGTTCGGGTGCAAGCCGTAGAGCCTGGCTATGGGGTCCCGTAGTGCACTGCGCAGCGCAGCCAATTCACCTTGCAAGTGCGTGATCTTGGCCATCTGTTCCGTTTCACCTGTATCAGCCATACGATCAGCCACCGCAGACATGTCGCTACTCACGTACGACAAGCCTCCGAAGCCGCTGACGCTGTAGCCGATGAGCTGAGCAAAATGAGCACGGTCCTCATCGCTGACATTTAGCTGGGCAATAGCGTTCATGTCGATGCCGCCTTGTTCCAGCAAGTGCACCACAATTGCATTCGCCTTGAATCGAAGCGAGCCGTTGTCGTCTTTGATGATTGGTTGCATAGGGTGAGTCATGGGGTGTCCTTGTGTGATTTCGAACTGGAGGGTTCTCGTTACACGGTGGGATGTCTTACATCGGGGCATAACGTTCAGTGGGAACAAAAAACCCCAGGCAAGCCCGGGGTGTGGTGGAGCGTTCGCCTAAGTGAGCCTGGAGACGCTATTTATCATCCGCGGCCTGGTCGCGAGGGCGAAGCAGCCGCACTGCATAGGTGCCGCTTACTACGTGGTCAACTTGGGCTGAAAAACGGCTGGTGCCCGCTTCAATTGCCTCAGTCGAGCAGTCTGGGGTGAAGCGCGCAGTCGTTGTGCTCAGCACATTGTTACCCTCGCTGTAGTATTCAGCGATCAGTCGCCTGGCACCGTCATCCCCGGCTTGCAGGTATGCGATTGCCTCTTTGATGCCGACCGCTGTTTGGTACTGCTTTCTGGCCACACCAGAGGTGCAGTTGAAACTCAGGTCGTCGACGATCAGCCAACCCTGAGACCCCAACCGATCAGCTATGAGCGTTTTCAGCGCATCGGCGTCATCTGCAGTGGTAACAGGTGAAGTTGTAGTCGGCTCACCTGGTAGGTGTTTTGCGTCGATCCGGTGAGCCAGATCCTCGGTCACAATGAAATGCGTGGAGCCAAAGGTTCGGACGACTCCACGCCCTTCGATTGGGGACTCCAAGCGATCGAGGAGGGGTCTGGTGTCGCGAATCTCCACTCCCTCACCGGTCTTGGAGATGCGCACGATGCACGCCATCTTGACGATGGTCCGTGCAAGCTCCGGGGTCAGGCAGGTCGCTACTTTCACGAGTGTTGTCATGGTTTCTCTCCTGGGGAATTGAACATCGTGCTCAGGGATGAGTTACATGGCGGAACAAGGATGCTGGCGCTCGCCGGCACGTCCGTTACACGCGTGCGTGAGCCATATCCATGGGCAAGTTCAACCAGATTTCCCTTCTGAGGAGTGCCACCCATGAGCAGCAACAAAACCGTCCCTGTCGCCGAGTACCGCCGTGCCTACGACCGTCTCCACCGCAAGGTCAATGACTACCATGCCTGCTGCAGTGCCGATGAAGTTTCCCATTGGAAAGAGATGACCCAACGGGTTTTGACTGAGGTCTCGAACATTTCGTGCTCGCGTGCGAAACCCGATGATGTCGAAAACATGGCCAAAGCGCGTGCGAGGGTCGAGGGCTACCTGGCCGCAGCCGAAGAGCGAATCGAGGCCTATAAACGCGCTGCGTGACTTTTTTCAACGCGAGCAAAAAGTGATTATTGGCGGATGAGCAGTATGGAATACCTACAATACACGCCGGCGCCGTCGGCACGCAGTGCTGATGTTCGCCGCATGCGTGCGGCATTGGCGAATGCAGGCTACATGGCCAGCGAGAACGATATCGAGCGGCTGTGGGATGACTACAGCTTCGCGAGACGCTTTTACAAGGCAGGTTGGTTTGATTTGCCCCAGGACGATGAGCAACTGCTGGAGCTTCTGCTTGTTGGGTTCAAGGTGAAGCCTATCCCCTACGACGATGACGATTCTATCCAGTGGCCTTCGCACTGGTAGTACCGTCCGCCAGGCCTGATCCCCTAACGCTGCACCACCCCGTTCTGTTCACGCAGTTCGGGGTTTTTTACACCTGCGCTTCCTGCTCAGTAGGGTAATTTCAGTAAGGCGCAACTCAAAGAGCCTGCTGCGATCGACTGCTGACACCCACAGCTTAGCCCGCGGGAGCTGCCGTCTGGGGTGGCTTATCAGGTGTTGTTGGCCATTCCTAGCTATACGGCCAACCCACTCCTTGAGGAAGAACCCAATGCAAACCATGCCCGTGACCATCGCCATGCTGCGCAACATTGCACCCGTTTCAGTGGGCGCCAGCCAGTTCAACGGAAAGCCAGTGTTCAAAGCCTACTCGAAGACCGTGGACCGCTATTTTGAGCTGCGCGGTGACGCCTCAACCAGCGATCACTACGCTGCACTGGTTGCCGAGTTCGGCGACGCAATCAGCAAGCCTGCGGCAGATTATGATGTCGAGCAATGCCCCCGGTGCTTCACCGATCTTGAAGTATTCCAGGTTGGCCTTTGCGACGACTGCCAGGCACTCGGTTGCTGAACCAATAACGTTTCATCCACCCGGCCCACGAGGCCGGGTTTTTTGTGCGCCTGACAGACCGCGGGCAGGTTGTCCTAGTTGATTATTGTTGTCCTATAGTTTAAAAATGCACTTTCCCACCGCGCTTGCGTGGAAGGGACGAGGTGGCGGGGGTCTGTTGACCAACCGATGCCATACAAAATTTTCGAGGACTTCTGCATGCCTGATCCATTCGCGCATCACCTGCGGCTTAAGCGCCCATGTGCGAACTGTCCATTCCTCAAGGAGGGAGCGATCGAGCTCACGCCTGGGCGTTTAGACGGGATTATTGAAGGGCTGCTGGAGGATGATCACAGTACATTCCAGTGCCACAAGACGGTGCACTCACGGAAGGGTGGTGAGTGGGATGAGGACGGCAATTACACCGCCTCTGGCCATGAGGCGATGTGCGCTGGTGCTGCGGCCTACCTGATGAAGAACGGGAGCCCCTCTGTCGCCATGCGGATTGCGTTTGCGACCGGAGCCGCAAACCCTGGTGACTGGAACGACGCGAAACCCTCCATTATCGATTGAGTCAGCCGGCATACCGTCTGCCCACACAATTTTCGGGTGCATGAATTTGGAAAACGAAGTTCAACTGAAACAGCCGCTGTTGACCCCGGCAGAGTTCAAGGCTGAGTACAAGGCCCGCGGCTGGAATGGCCGCCTGCTTGCCATCCGCTGGGATAAGACGGCTGTGTGGATCAGCAAAATAGTCAACGACCTTGACCGTGATCCGCACTGGGATGACGCGGTCCGCGGCTTGCCAAAAATAGTGATCACCAAGAAGTCGAAGGCGAAGTAGGCGCAATCGGCACCGAGGATCCGCGAAGGTTTTGGCCGGCTGGCTCGTTACACTCCTGGCAAAATGAACGTCGAATGAGGCGTATGTAATTGCGTTCCGCATCTCCCTGAGTCATGCAACGCAAGCCTCAGGAGATTGCAAATGGGAACACTCAACTCGACCCCTACTGGTCCGGAGATGCCTCTCAAATTGTGGGGAGGAGAACAAGGCCAGCGGCTGCGTCGCGCCCAGGCGCGTCACGAAAGAATGGTGGCCAAGGCGATCAACGGCAACGTATCTAGCCGTCGTCTCAAACAATTGGTCATGCGCTATGACCGGATCCTTTACGCCGCCGTAAAGCTCGCGCCTAGGTAGCAATGAAGTCTTAATCCCATCAAGAAGCCTCAGCATGCGTGCTGGGGTTTTTTCTTGCCCGCAGATAGGCGATTGGAATCTGGCTGGCGCCGTCGATCTGGCTTATCAAACCTACGCATGCATTTACGATACATAACGCGTACGTGTAATATTTGCAGCTTCTATTCAGGAGCTCTCCCAGCCATGCTTCCACCTTCCTCTGCTAGTGAAGCCCAGCTGAGTGTCCAGGTGCCGCCAGAGGCTGAAGCCTGATGCTCCCCGTCGACGAACTGAAGGCGGTCAGGGCCCGTGTCACAGAGTGCCTGGGGCTGGCGGCATCTCATCTTTCCCGTGACATTCCAGAGATACCGGTCCTGTTTAACCTCACTGGTAAATCCGGTGGCATGTTCAGGTACCGCAAAAACAAGGTGACTGGCCGGTGCTACGACCTGCAGTTCCGGTTCAACCGCATTTTGGCGCGAGAGAATCTCTCAGAGTACCTCGATCAAATCTGTCCGCATGAGGTCGCCCACTATGTCACTCACCTGGTATGGGGGGCAGAGGTCGATCCGCACGGGGCCGAATGGACCAAGATTATGGTTGAGGTGTTCAAGGTCCAGGCCGACAGATGTCACCAGCTTGACACATCGAGAGCAGTCAAGAGGGAGTTCCTGTACCAGTGCGGGTGTGAAGGTAGAACATTCCGGTTATCGACCAAAAGGCACAATCGCATGGTCAGGCAGACGGCGCTATACAGCTGCAATGCTTGCGGTCAGCTCCTGGCTTTCATCCGAGAGGCTGATAAGGCTGCGGCCCAGGTCATATCAAAGCTGTTCATTAGCACCTCGGGCCCCGCGATCGACAGCGCTCAAGCTGACCGGATCGCCAAGCTCATCATTGATCACCAGGTGAACCAGGTCGTCATTGACTGCTTAATCACGGGTGAGCGCCACCGCCAGTTGATAAGCAAGAAATTGAATGTCCCGTTGGCCTCGGTGACCAGGCATCCGACCCCCGACACACTGCCAGGCGGGGTGACTCACGCGATCATCTTCGGCGATGGCCAAGACGAGCGTCAAGTGCGCGTAGCCAAGGCTTTCGAGCAGCGAGGGGTGAAGGTGCGGATGGTCCGAGCAGGTGTTGGCTGAAGTGGCGGTTATGAAAGCGCCCATTACCCCGAAACAATTTGCGTAGAGCCCCCCATGCGTCATACCGAACCTACCCAGCAACACCCCGATGCCGCGGATACTTTCCGCCTGAAAGCATTCCGAGTCGTCACCGGCGAACTGTTCGCTGCAGCCAATGCGCAGCATGCGCTCGACATGGCCAAATCGCACCTCTCACAGCCCCAGCTCAGCCTGCGCGACGTCGTCGCGGCGAACCACTGGGATTGGGTGGTAGCGGATGAGAATGGCGCTGAGCTCGCCGCCGGCGCTTCGGCGCTACTCGCCCGGGCTACCGCTCCGGGCTTGCTTGGTCGTTGCAGAACAGACCATTCCTACCAAACCGTGTTCGTCGAAGATCTGATCGGACGAAGCTTGGAATGGGCCATGCGTGAAGCGAGCTTCAAGGCATTTGGTTTCATGATGAACGCTGAGCCTGGCTGCCCAGTCGCCACTCAGAGGGACGCCGTTCGGCGGTGGCTTGGGGATGTCGTGAGCGTCCCTGCAGATCTACACATCCTGGACGTGCAAGCGGCGTGAGCCTTTGGTATGCCGGCGCCATGCACCCAGCGCTAGGGGAGAGGCCGCACGTCATACATGTCCGTGTGGGCCATCTCCACCTACAAACTTAACGCACATGAGGTGCCGCACCATGACTAACCCAAACCAAGCAGTAGCAGTCTCCACTGAAGGCCGTGTACCAGCTGATTGGAAGGCTCCTGACTTCTATCAGCCATTGGACCTAATGCGCGCCAAGCTGGCTTTCCAGTTCGGCGATTTCGCACATCTTGTGCTCAGTCAGTTCGAAAAAGCGAAGACAGCATACATGGGTCGCGATATGTCGCAGGCTCAGTTCCCCCGCACTGGCGAGGAGGCGATGATCGAGCTTGAGGTTCGAACTCAAACCCTGCAGTGGGTTGTTGAAATGGCCGGTCTGACAGGAAAAGCTGCCGACTACGCAGCCAACCGCTATCACGAGGACACCGCGTTCTTGCTGGTCTACTCGATGCCAAACGAAGATGGGCTCCAGACGTTCCGCTGCGGTGGTGGTAGCCCGGGCGCCGCTCTTGCTCAATTCGCGCAGCAGAATCCAGACCGAGTTCAGCTCGTGCAGGAGATCTACGTGGACAAACGAAGCCTTCAGCCGGAAGCGGCATAACGATTCACCCAAACCCCACCGCCTAGCGCTGGGGTTTTTTTACGGCTGCAGAAAACCCGGACGTTCGGGCGAAAATTTATTTCTGCATGCATAACACGTATGTGTAATTTTACTGTTGTGCGTTTCGGATACTGTCCGTAATATCGGTGCGTGTGAAAATGACAGCATGGTGCCATCAACCTGCCGTATCGATCGTCGAGACGCTGGCGCCAGGCACATTGACCCAACCAATCACGAGGCCCAATCGATGACCCCTCAGGAACTGTTGCAACAGCCCGACGACCAGTACATGAACCCTGAGCAAGTAGCGTTCTTCAAAAACCTGCTGGTGAGCGAAAGCGCTACTGCCACGGAGCGGATCGAGCAGCTGCGCATCGACCTGACGGGCTTGGAAAAAGCTCCTGATGAAGTCGACGCAGCACTGATCGAGCAAGAGCGCCAGTCCATCCTGGGCAGCATCGAACGCGAGAACCAAAGTCTGCGCGATATCAAGCAGGCTATGTCTGCCATCGCAGACGGTAGCTACGGCTGGTGCGAGGACACCGGTGAGCCAATTGGCCTCCGTCGCTTACTCTCAAATCCTCGCTCGCTCTTGACTGTCGAGGCCAAGGAGAGCCGCGAAAACAAATCCCGGCACCTTCGCGCAGCGTAATCACTCTTCACCTGAGTCGTCGCCAGCCCCCGTCATACTGAGGTTAAACCCATGCCCAAGTCCCAGCCCCGCAATACATCCCGCACAGCGGATAAATTCGTGATCCGCTTGCCTGACGGCATGCGAGCGAAGATCGCCGACATTGCGAAAGACCATCACCGCAGCATGAACTCCGAAATCATCGCCCGCCTTGAGTTGAGCATCGAGCAGGATGAGCACGGCGACCTAACAGTGCGTACGCTGGCGCAGGTTACCCGGCGTTGTGAGGAGCTGGAGCGTGAGCTAGCGGAGCTCAAGGCTACTCTGGGCAACGAAACTCACAAGCCAGGTCTGCAGCAGCCGCCACGACTGGCGATCGCCAGCGCGCAGTGAAGGACGACCGCCATGGGGAACTTGCTTGATGTAGCTCCGGGCGCAACTGGCGCCGGCACTGCCGACTTTGCTGCGTTGCTCTTGAAGGCTGCCCAGCGGTATTTCTACTTGCGTGGCCCCGCCCTCAGGACCGGTAAAGCGAACACCCCAATGGTACGTATGGGTATCGACACACTGCTGAGCGGGGGCTCGCTCGATGCGGAGGTCGACCGGGCGATGATCGAAGCGCATGCCGCGGGGCTCAGTGTTCCACCAGGAGCCAGCGGCCATGCCGGCAGCCATCAGTTCTCAGCCGCTGAAGCGGTGTTTTTGCGAAAGCTGCTCGCAGCGCCTCAACCAGCGCAGGCGGCCCAACTCTTGAAGTATGCGACCGCGGTAGGGGTGCGTGACACAGCGAATCTCTTTGCCAACTACATCGCGTACATGAACTCTCCGATGCCCTGGCTGCAGCAGACGGCCAATGAAGGCACCCTCGCAACTTTCAGCAGCTCGCCATCCGCCCGTTTGGAAAATGCGCCTACTGGGAGCCAGCGGGCTACTGAGGGGAGCACGCGTCGGACCTGGTCGCTGGAGGCTCCGGAAAGTGCCGGTCAGTTTTGGAACTGGAGTGGGAAGGAGGGCATCGATGCCTCGTTGTTGGTGGTGACCTGGTCGTCGGACTTAGGCAAGTTCTGCGTAGAAGGGGCACCTGGTACAACGCGACCGATCAGTTGTGAGGAGTGGGGAGGATGGTGGGCTGAGCTCGACCGGCCTAACCCTGCCGAAGAGATCGGTTGCCTTCGCTACGCGTCTGCCGGCTGATCGTCAGCTCACCTTGCCCCATCAGAAAGCACTCAGGTGCCTCAACCTCAATCATTCAAGACAGTGCTCATGAGGGCGCTGTCATCACCGACATTACCTAACAAGGCATGACCATGTGGTTTAAGAATCTGACCGTTTACCGCCTGACCCAAGATATTGAATTTGCCGCGGATACGCTCCAAGCCGCCCTGGCGTCGAAGCCGGCACGGCCGTGCGGCTCGCAAGAGCTGGTCACCTATGGCTTCATCGCGCCGCTGGGCAAGGGGGAGGATGCTCCACTCGTTCACCAGAGCGGGAATTTCTTTCTGATCAGTGCTCGGAAGGAAGAGCGCATCCTGCCGGCAAGCGTGGTCAATGATGCCGTGAAGGAGAAGGTCGAGGAGATAGAGAACGCTCAGCAGCGCAAGGTCTACAAGAAAGAGCGTGACCAGATCAAGGACGAAACGATCCAGGCCATGCTGCCGAAGGCGTTTATCCGTCGGAGTGTGATCACAGCGACCATCGCGCCCAAGCTCGGGCTGATTATCGTCAACAATGCGAGCGCCAAACGTGCTGAGGATCTGCTCTCCACGCTCCGTGAAGTAATGGGATCCCTGCCGGTGCGCCCGGTGACTGTGAAGATCGCCCCGAGCGCGACCCTCACTGACTGGCTCAAAACCGGCCAGGCGAGCGAAGGCTTCTACGTCCTGGACGAATGTGAACTGCACGATACCCATGAAGAGGGGGGGTCAGTTCGCTGCAAGCGGCAGGATCTCACCAGCGACGAAATAAAAAATCACCTGGCAACTGGCAAGGTCGCGACCAAGCTTTCGCTTGCTTGGCAGGACAAATTGTCATTCATTCTGGACGACAAGCTGGTGATCAGACGCTTGAAGTTCGAAGAGTTGCTTCAGGAGCAGGCTTCCCAGGATGGGGGAGAAGATGCCCTGGCGCAGGCTGACGCCACGTTCGTGTTGATGATGATGACCTTCGCCGAATTCCTCCCGGCTCTGTACGAGGCGCTGGGTGGTGAGGAAGTGCCGGCGTCCATCTGAACCAAGCAGGACCCCAAGCCTCCGCTATAGCGGGGGCATTTTTTTGCCCGAAAAAAGTATGGAGCCTTGTTCCGCATTCCAGGTGTGTACGGACAACCAGTTTGTCATTTCCCCGTTCGGGCTCAGTCCCCGTCAGGGGAGCTGTGTCGACTACTTGGAGCAGCATAATGACCACCATCATCAACGCAAAAATTGGCGAATCGAAAGGCGTTTCACGTGTTTTCATGGAAGGCCGTCACCTGCTGACAGCGGGTGTTCAGATTGGCAATAAATACTCGATTAAGTCTGACAAGGTTGCCCGACGTCTAGAGCTAATTGAGGTTCAATCCGGCTTCGCCGGAAAGTGCATCAGCGTATCAAAACGTGAGCGCAATGGGGTTGTTCATCCAGTAATCGACCTGCGTTCAGAGCAAATTCGTGAAGTCTTTGAAGATGATCATAAGGTCCGCGTTGCGATTCGTCGTGGCCGGATTGTGATCACTGCTTTGCAGATTCAAACCAAGATCCGCGAGCGCCTCAAGCGCATGAAAGAAAAGTTGGACCGTGGCCAGAAGCTCGCTGTATGTAGTCTTTTTCATGGCGGTGGGATCTTAGATGCCGCAGTGCACTCTGGCTTAATGCGGTCGGGTGTAGGCTCGTTCTTACAAGTCGGTGTTGAGCTAGAAAGCGAGTATCTCGACTGCTCAATGCGGAATAACACTGAAATTTGGACAGAGGATTCAATTGCGATCAACTCTGATGTTCGGGATGTGTATCTAAGTGAAAATACGCCGCAATGTGAGGTTTTGCTTGGAGGGATTCCGTGTATAGCAGCGTCAAAGAGCGGTAAGGTTAAAAATAAACTGACTTTTGCAGAGGAGCATGCTGACGCAGGCGCGCTTTTCGTGGACTATCTCAACTGGCTCCGTCATGTCAACCCTTGTATTGCGCTGATTGAAAATGTTGGGGAGTACGCAAATACAGCTTCCATGGCGGCTATCCGAAGTGTGTTTATCTACCTCGGATACAGAGTTCATGAAGCAGTCCTTGATGGATGGGACTACGGGACGCTGGAGCACCGGAAACGCTTGGTCGTTGTGGCAATAACTCCCGGTATTGGGGACTCTTTCTCGTTTGAAAATCTGAAGGTGAACAAGGTGAGAGAGACATGCATCAATGCAATACTTGATGACATTCCTCTCGACGACGAATCTTGGAAATCCTATGAATACTTGGCAACTAAGGAGAAAAGAGACAAGGCTGAAGGCAAGGGTTTCGCGAGGCAATTACTAACAGGAAATGAATCTGATTGTGGCACGCTTGGGACGGGCTACAAGAAGGGCAGAAGTACCGAACCCTTCATATTGCATCCCGAAAATCCAGGACTCAGCAGGCTCTTTACTAAAGCGGAACATGAAAGGCTCAAAGGCATTCCTGCAGGGTTAACCGATGGGGTTTCTGAAACGATTGGTCATGAAATATGTGGTCAGAGCGTCTGCTTTCCTAAGTTTGTTTCAGTGGGTGAGGAAATAGGGCGGGCACTCATGTCATCCCGCAATAACGTGGTTAACTTTCCGTCGCGATCAGCTCAAGCCAGCATGGACGAGGCGGTTTGCGCGGAACCCGAGAAATTCCAAACTGGATCACTGGCTTTACTGATCTGATTGGTGAGGTGCCGCCTTAAACGCTACTCAAACCCGGTTCGCTTAGGCGAATCGGGTTTTTCTTTGCTCGATGAAATTGTTTCAGGCGCTTGATGCCGTCAACCTAATTTGCTATACATTAGTCACTAGTTTTCCCAGAGAGGGGGCGAACATGAAATCGATGACTTTTACTTCTGAATTTCTGAGTGCTGCAAAACAGGCTCCGCGCATCTATTTTGCGCCTCTGGTGGGTGCTTATAAAGCCATCAAGGCTGAAATGGCCAAGGCCGGCGGAGGCGACCGCTCAACCAAGACCACCCCCAAGCACTGACCTTCACAAAGAACCCGCCGATCGAGCGGGTTTTTTGTGCCTGTGGTTTACTGGTTTCTGTGAAGCATCCCCTTGGAGCAAGTTAACTTTCAGGGGGCCATCATGCTTCTCGCAATCAACGATCCTGCAGTTCAATCCGCTTTGATAAATGCATTTGCAGCTGTCACCAGTACTGTCCTGGCTGCTGCCTCGGCCGCTCTGATCGGAAAGAAATTTTCGGACCGAAAAAAACTGGAGCAGTCCTTGGAGCTGTGTCAGAAGGACGTCGAATTCTTACTCCAGGTGGAGGCAGAGCATGTCGAGCTCCACAAGGAGCGGGGTGACAAATCCAACAAGCTGAAGGTCCGTGAGAGAGTTAGGGATCTCGGCTTCTCGTTCTCAGGCAAATTCACACCAGGTCGGCTGCGGCAGGCCCGGCAGAGCTGATCGAGATGTGTCCACCCATCAACCCAGCCAGGCTATGCCTGGCTTTTTTGTGCCTGCCGATTACAGACCCGCGTTACGCATCTCCAGGGGCTAGGTCTACCGCAAGAAGGCCTATGGGATTTCTCAACGACCGCCCCAGGTCCTTTCAGGAGTAACAGATGTCCAAAACGCACAAAAAACCTTGGTGGAGCCCGATCGCTCACTTCGGAGCCCATGGCTTCGTCGGTACTATCATCTTCTTGATCATCATGGTGCCAGCAGTCTTGCTCAACCATTTGGTCCAATACTTGGCTAAGTTTGGGATAAGCGATTTCACCTTGCTAATTCTCGGGCTTCTCGAACATGCCATTGTGCTTGTAGATGCTGGTCTTTTCTTCGTCTTTATTTGCATTGGGGCAGCCCGGGCAATCAAGGAGTTTGCTGAATGAATCAATCATTTGGGTCTGAGTTCGCTAACGCTGCAAGGCAGGCACCACGAATCTTCTTCGCGCCATTGATGGGGGCTGTAGCTGCCATCAAAGATGAGTTCAGGCGCGTGAAGTACGGTGCAGACCAAAACAGCAAGCCGCTGCAATCCAAATAAACGCTCAGCAGAGCTACCTATAAAGTAACGCTAAATCCGACCCACCATCCTAGATGGTGGGTCTTTTTTTTGGTTCTGATTTTCGGTGCCGCCGTGTCCTCCCAGGCGCTGCTTGCGGGCAATGAGCGGCAAGAGGCTGGCAGATTTGCACCGACTCTATAGCCGTATGCGTACGCGTTATGTATTCTTGTACCTGGTAATTTCTTGGAACCGATAGGAGCGTTCAATTTGGCCAACACACTCGAATTCGAGGTCGGCGCCGGCTACGAGGTGGCCAACCCACCCAAGCTTGCTGTTGGTGACGATCAGCACCACCAGCTCTCTCGTTTTTTCACTGTGCTGGCCACCGACGAGCACGGGGTGTCGGTGTATGACGGGTGGTACGGTGAGGGTTTTTCGAGCTTGCATCTCCCGCATGATGTCCTTGCGCAGCTTGACGTGACGAGGCTGCCGTCCCGAGGTGAGGCCGGAGCTGCGGACTTGGCCAACGCTATCGCTACCTCAGCCGCCGCTGCCATCGAGCGCCGTGACCAGGTGAAGGAGCACGGTGCTGCTGAGCAAAGCGTGCACGCCTCGCAACGATTCTTCGTGCAGTTCTTCTCCGGCCAGATCAGGGGGCTCGCCTCCAAAGGGCTGATAAACCCAGACCTTGCAGTTCAGATGATCAGCCTGTCGACCGGGGTGGAGCTTACTGTCGGTGAATAGTCGAGGGCGATTCTTCTCTCTGCGCATCGCTATAGCTGCCGTTGCCACTGTCTGCGCTGTTGCTGCTGTCGGCCTGATCCTGTTCAAACCTTGGGCCCAGCGTGGCTTCGAGGTAGCAGCAGCTAAGCCGGTGGGGCGGTACTGCCTGATCAAGCCAGGTGAGCACCGGACCCATTGCGAGGGCGAGGATACCGGCCCCAGGGACCCAGTATTAGCAGCCATCAAAACCATGTCTCAACAAGGGGGGCGGCCGTGATGCCACCTCTCGCCAGTCAAATCGTACTACCTGTTCTGTATCCAACCCAACCTGAGGAACCGCTATGACAATCACTACCGACATGCTCGCTCGTATCGCCGTTGTGGTGCTGGCCGTAATCATTTCGATCGCTATCAACCGCCGCAAAGCTCTTTTCACTGTGAAAAACGCCTCTGGCCCTGAGCAGGTCCAGGCCATTCAGGGCTTTGCTGACCGTTCGCTGCGCGATGTCAATATCCTGATCTGGCTGTGCTCGGCCCTCTGCGCAGCCGCACTGGCCGTGTGTTTCTACTCGATCTTCATCCCGCTGTAAGCCTGTCCTGGTCGATGGCCAAGGCCTCGGTTCATATCTGTGAACTGAGGCCTTTTTTGTGGCGGCATCATGACATCGAATGGCTAGAAGTATTTTGATTCATCCAGTATTATGCGTACGTGTTATAAATCAAATCTAGGAGCTTGAGATGCAGCAAATCCAATTCTGGGCCATGCGGACGTTGAACATTGTTGGCCAAGTGCCGGCAGCCTTAGCACTCGCGGCTTTCGTGTTTGTGTGGGCAAAGATTGGCCACATCACCCCCACACTCGCTTTCGTGCTGATCGCGGTCCTGGTGATGGCAGTGCTCTTCGTACAGCTGATGAAAATGGCCGATCGTAAAAAAGCCAAAGCTGAGCAGGCTCGTGCTGGCGCCGGTCTGCGCTGAGCTGCACCATGTCTGCCAGCCTGACGCAAATCACTCGGTGCCGTCCGTATGTGCGAAGCCTGATCGATACCGGCTTCTACAGCGAGATTCCGATGCATCGCGGGGTGGTTGAGCGCGTGGAGCTCGCAGGTGGCTATACCGTGGAGCTGAGCCTTTCAGGGGATGTATTTGATGGCTCTGCGGTGTGTGAAGTGCGACTGGTTACAGCCTGGCTCCTATTGAAGTCAGAGGCTGTTCCGGTCGCTATCCTGGACGGGGTTTTGTTGTCCAGTGGAGAGGGGAAGCGATACTCCTTGGCTGATGCTTGCGATCTGGTCAGCGAGGCCGTCCAGGCGCTGGTTCACGAGCTGGTCAGGACCTGCCATCAGGACTTCGGCGCTGTGCTGGAAGCTGGCAGCGTCTTTGTTATAACCCGGCTGGAAGTTCGCGATAAATTCAGGTCGTCAGAGCTGAGTCAGTCTATCGTCGAAGTTTCATGTACCTGGCTTCGTTCGAAATGCCGGTTGGCGCTTCTTACCCTGCAGCCGTTTCCTCTCCAATACGAAAATACTGCACCCGTTCTAGGCAGCCGGCATTACGAGCCATACTGGCGAGCCCTTAGTGCGGACGTGGAAAAGCTCTCTTCATATTACAGCTATCACTTTGATTGTATCGCTGCGTCACTTGAGTCAACTCTGTTGATCAAGCCGCTGAGCGGATACAAATGCGCGCTAAGCCGGGCAGGGTGGTCGTTCATAGCCGCGGAGTAAACATGCTCGCTACACAGAAGCAGCCTAAAGGCGTGAAGTACAATATCCAACTCCTCATGAACGGATGGGTGGTTGCAGCGCTCTTGTGGACGGTTGGATCCTTAATTGAATTCCTCCTGGAGAAGTTCAAAGTCACCCCTGCCTACAGCTACGGCTTCTGGGTCAAGGTGGTTGGCTGGGCAGTGGGCGGTATCTTTTTTGCTCTGTTCATAAGCCGCTTGGCTATCTATCGTTACCATAAAAAGATGGGCAAATACTTATGAGCCTGTTTTTGATCGGAGTTGGCTTGACCGTAGCTGCTCCGGCGCTCTGTCGCAAAAAGTATCAGGCCCACGGGCCAGCCTGGATTTACTCCCTAGGGTGCGCCGCCGCGGTGCTCGGCCCCTACATTTTGCTTTGCACATTTTTGGACATGGCGACATTGCTCGCGACTGCAGCAGTCCTTGGCCTGCCGTTCTGGGTCTATGAACGGTATCGGGGAGCTAGGGGCCGGCATCACTACACGCAAGGCGTGGTGGCCTTTCTGGTGGAGTTGACGCCTGTTGCCGTTTTCCTGCTCCTATTCCGATCCTTTGTCGCCGAACCATACCTTGTTCCGTCGTCATCGATGCGCCCCACGCTTGGGGTGGGGAGTGTCGTTGTAGTCGATAAGTTCACCTACGGGATGAGATTGCCATTCGTTCCGAAGCCAATCACGCAAGGTCGACCCCCGAAATTTGGCGATGTTCTGGTTTTCCGATTCCCACTCGATCCGTCTAAGCCTTACATCAAGCGTGTGGTGGGAGTGCCAGGTGACCACATCACTTATCAAGGCGGTGTATTGGCCATTAATAATGTACCGGCGGTACATGTGGGCGAGAAGCCATATGCTTACGAAGATGAAGCTAGCGGGAAGCTCAAGCAGGTCGATTATGCGCTGGAGAATATTCACGACTTACAAACCGGCACGATCAAAGACCCTGGTATCAGTGACTTTGGTGTAAGTACTGATTTTCCTGCTATTCCCGGTTGTGAGAGAAATCTGTCAGGCTTGGCATGTACTGTTCCTGCCGATTCTTATTTCGTACTGGGTGACAATCGACCCAATAGCCTGGACAGCCGTTACTGGGGGTTTGTCACGGATAAGGAAATCATAGGTCGTGCCATTTTTGATCTTGATTTCACTAGCGGCAAATTGGATATAAGCCGAGTAACTCGCTGATTCGCAACCAAGGAGCGCCTGTCATGGACCGACGCAAGAATACAACGCCGTGTTTCTCATTACCTGCTTGTAAGGCAACGCAAGGCCTTGCACCCACCTTTCAGGAGAGAAACGCATGAACTTCCATAACACAGCAATCAAATACGCCCAACTCGCAGCAGCTGCAGTCGATTCCCGCGGTCACCTGCTGCACCAGGTGGGATCGTACCCTGCAGGAACGGTACGTGACGCTGAGCTCGCTGAGCTTGAGCAAGCGTATCGATCGACAGTCATCGCCGAGGTGGTGAGCTCCAGTGAACTGAAGGCCACGGCCCACGTCGTGTTGTCCCAGGACGACGAGGAGTCTGGTGCGGATGCAGAGGTGATCGGTATCTGCTTTGACTCCGCTTCGGCAGAAGGTCTTGCCGACGAGGCTGCATCCGAAATGGCTAAACGCATCAATCAGTTGCTGGCCAATGACATGGGCGCCGATTTCGAACCTGTTTCGGTCACGCAGACTGGCCAGGAGCGTATCGTCTCCAATTCCGATGTCGGTATTCTGGGTGCTATACGCATCAAGACTGCTTCGGTAAGCATCGAGGGCAACGGTTTCGGACTGCATACCGTTACCTCGCCAATCATCCCGCATGGGATGGCCAGTTTGTAAACCAGCTGTATGCCCGGGCCAAGTGCCCGGGTTTTTTTTGCGCTCGGAAGTATGGGTTCCATGGGGTCGCACGTGGCGTTGTGCTGATCTATGCTCATCCAGTATTATCAGTACACGTTACGTATCGATAGGGCTCTAGTCATGGATAGCCGTTCCTCACACTCTCTGATCATTCGCGTCGTGGTTGCTCTTGTCGTCGTAGTCATGGGCCTGCTGGCTACCATGGCTGTTGGCGCCGGCCTGGTGGAGATCTCCCCCAAGCTGATTTTCAAGGGAGTATTCCTTTGCCTTGTCGGTGGAGCGCTGCTCCTCATCATTCGCGCCTACGTGGCCGCTCCTGTGGAGCTGGATGACCAGGCTGCTGCAGATGCTAACGGAAGCAAATAGATGTTCGACCTTCATGAAGGGGGCAGCAGTCCCGAAGCGTCAGCCAATATGAGCTCTCGCAATCTCTTTTTCGAATCGGCGGATAGCGGTTTGAGCAATGTTGCCTGGGCCCAGCTGATGGACCAGTTCCGCGACGAGCAGGGCTGGGCGGATACCCGGCTTAGCAAAGAAATTGGCATCAGCATCTCCATGATCCGCCAATGCCGAGTGCACATGCGCCCCTTGCCGCCTCCAGCGCGCATACGCACGCTGGGCGCGATGGGTGTGGAGGTGACCTTGTCGACTCTGCTCGCAGCATTGCCAGAGCCAATTCGAGAGGCAGTGGAGGCGGCCAATCAACAGTCACAGGTGGTCCGCGAGACATTGGTGTATGGTTTCTTCGATCGCCTGGACGCCGGCGGATCACCAGACCTGGTCAGTGCCTTCTTCGATGGTTTGGCAGCGATCTCGGGGCTGAGTGACAGTGAGCAAGCGTCCCGTATCGGCCTGTCCCTGGAGGATTTCATTCAGATCCGCACAGGGCGTAGACCCATCCCGTTTCGTGTCAAGATGGCTATCTCTGGTGCCTACACGTCCAAGGAGCTTGGTCCCCTGATCCTATCGCTGCTGCCGGCGGCCTAGGAAAGGGGAATTTTCACAGCATTCGCTAACGCCAATATTATACATACGTGTTATGCTTCGGAAAGATTCTGGCGGTTGTCGCCGGTGCATTTTCTGGAGGTGTCTATGGCGGCTCACATTACTGCTCCAACCAAGTGCCTTTGTGGGCATGTTGATCTGTTCAGCTTTTCCTCTCCGGGGATGGGCGGGCGCCGGCAGGATCGCCTCTACGCCAATAGCACTCTCTGCGGGGATTGTAGCGCCCATATCCGCGACCTGGTGAAGCCCCAAGCAAAGGGCTTCTATCAGATCAGCTTGCCCCAGCTGGTGGGCCACACTCGTGCAGTTTCCTGGGCCAATTCGCTCCGCCTGGGCCATATACGCTCTCTCGGTCCGATCATGGCTCACCTGAAGGGCAGGACTGATCCAGTGGCGGTTGCGGCGCTGGCCGTCTTCGAGATGCTCTTCAAGATCACTGATGCTCAGTACTGGATCGGTGGCAAGGAGCACGCATTTGGCGCTGGCCACTGGGTGGTTTCGGAGATCGAGCATTTGATGCGCAAGCGTGACCTTTCCATGCACGAGAACTCCCGATCAGCCTATTGCTACTGGAAGGCAATCAATCCCGCAGTCATCCACCAAGCCCGGCAGGAAGCGTCTGCGCTTCTGTCATCGACTCCAGTGTCGACGGGTGAATCGCCGGCAGTCCAACCATTCCAAGCACAACCCCCAGCGGACAGCACTTCGGTGTTCCTCTGATCGGTGCCTCAGGTGAATTCGTGCAAGTAGAGAACTCAATAGCGCACCAAGACTCAGGAGCGTTTCCAGGGCCAGCTCCATCCGACACCCCTTGCTGCGCGGTAGTAAGGGGGGCGGTTCAATGCGCTGGATATGGCTTCCTGGCGAGCCAGGGGGCCATTATTGGCCATAACGAGATGACCCCTTGCCCTGCATGCAATACCGTGTTGTTTCTGGCCAACGCGAAGAACCAGGCCTCTGCGCCTGCAGGCGCAGCCGGCAGCGACATGGCAACAGAACAGATCTGGCTGGATGCGCTCCGGGTAGCTCATCGGGAGAACCCCGGTGGCGTGCACGCGGCCTTGGAAGAGGTCGGTGAGGTGCAAGTCCGGGTACTGGTGCCTGATCGATCGGCCGTTGTTGTTCGTATTTACAACGCCCCCTACCAGCTCAGTGAGACAGAGCTCGATGATGCGGCCGTCGACGCCATCGCGCTCAGCATGAAGGTGAAGATGGCCAGGAGCCGGGCGAAAGGCCGTGCTGGCTGGAATGAAGGCGATACATGCCCTGCTGATTTCCTATCGAGAGAACTGCGCGAGCACGTCGAGAAAGGAGACCCGCTCGATGTCGCTATCTACGCGATGATGTTGCACCTACGCGGGGAGGTCATCTCTCCAGCAGATTGCGCCACTCACGCATCAACCCAAAACGACCCTGTTTGAGTAAGCCCCCATGATCAGACTGACAAAACTGGCCATCTTCGCCATCGCGGCATTCGGCGCTTGCAGTGCCTCTGCTGTCGAGCTTGTGCTTTCTTCCAATGCCAATGAAATCCCTCAGGACCTGGTCAAGGAGACGATTTCATCCCACTTGCCAGAGCAGATTGTGAAGTTGGATGGCGGCTACAAGCTTTACGCCTACCTGGAAACGGCCGACTATCAACCAGGTGAGCGGCTTTTCAGCTATTCGGTGCAGCTCCACAAGCGCGTGGTGGAGGCTGGCACAGGCAAGGTCTACTGGGTTAGCACAGGCGGCGTCAGGGGCCACGGTGTAGCCGTTTCTCAGGATACGATCCTCGGCAACCTAGGAAGTGACCTCGTGGCTGGCGCCAGTTCATTCAAGCTCGATCAGATGTAATGCCAGGTGTAGGTTCACAAAATAGATGACATACCAGGCCCCGTTTTGATCGGCGCCTGGTCATTTTTTTTGTGAAGCGGGGCGGCGTTTCACAGAAAAGTTCACTCCTACCCATCGGCCACAGCTGTTGACCATCCTTGCAAGAGCCTGGGTGCCCATGCGCTTCCACTGCCGGCCGTATCAGCAGTACTCCAGCTGCACCCCGAAAATAGGTCATCCGTAGGGGAAACCCTGGCAGCTCATTCTTTCAGCGTGACAATTAAATCCAAGGCGATACTATGCGTGTACGCGTACGCGTTATGTATCAAATATGCCTATTGATGCTGTCAGCGTTGGAGCCCGATATGACTGCGAAACGACCATTGCTTTTGTCTCTGTCAGGGGTGCTCTCACTGTCCCTGGTCTCAGCCGACTCGTTCAGTTTAAATCTTGTGCCAGACCCTCCTTCGAGCGAACTGCCTACGTACCTGGCTGCATCCGCGGGGGCCCTTTTCCTCCTCGGTGCTTGGTACTGGTTCAACCGGTCCAGAACCACGGCACAAGTGGCAGAACTGCGGATCCAGCGCCAGCTTCAGGCGCTTGAGAAACTGGAGACCCAGGTTGGCCGAGCGGAACAAGTACTGTCCTTGAAGTGTGAATACATGACGCACCAGGTGCGCACTGAGCTTCAAGATGCCCTGTACGCCATCACTACAGACACCATCCGGAACATGGGTGGGCTGCGCCGGCGGGAACTCATGACCGACAAGCAGTTCCGCAAATTGATGGCGCGGTCTGATGAGTTTTTCAAAAGCCTGGAGAAAGCGCAGGCCAGTGAGGTCACGATAAATCTGGACGATGATGTGCCACTACTCATGCCAGATCGGGGCAATCCTCTACCAAAGCCGGTACCTCAAAAGCGTCCTGATGCCCCCCTGACACTTCAAGCTCCTACGGCAACTGCGGCAGCGAGTATCCCGATTCCGGTGAAGCCGCGGCCGAAGGGCGCCAATGCTGACGCAGGGGAGTCGGATGGGGTGCCGGCACTGGCGGTTACGTCAGCTCTCGTTCTGGGTGGTGGTCTGCTCTCCAGCAATGGGCTGTTCCTGGGTGATGATGATGCCCAAGAGTCAGATCAGAACGACTCCCTGGATGATTGAGGCTTATGGATACCTCCACGTCCGCACCTGGCATCGAAGTATCGGCTGTCAGGCGCATCGCTGACTCCAGCATGCAGGGCATTACCCGGGACAACCGCCCATCGAAGCCTTCTGATGCCGGCTGGCGCGTTCGACTGATGAAGGATGGGAAGTTTGTCGCCGATCGCCATTTTCGCGACTTGGCCTACCACGGCCGTTCCCGCGCAAAGCGAGCAGCGCAATGCTATCGCGACGACATGGCCACTGAGCACCAGATCCAGTTCACCCAAACCGTGCACACTGATCTTGCCCTCCAGCGCCATGCAGCAGGCCTGACTCAGGCAGCTATAGCCTCGATGCTGTCCGTGTCACCCGGGCTGGTATCGAAATGGGAGAAAGGGGGCCATATACCGGCTGCAGCTCGATCGCTCTTCCAAGCTGCAGTGCAAGGTGAGCTGGTCGGCGACGCACCGAGCCTGGCCGGTGCAGACATCAGGCGCATCAGGGCCGAGGTTCTAGGGTGGACACAAACACAACTGGCCGATGCACTGGGATGGGCGTACGCCGCAGTAGGCTATTGGGAAAGAGGGCAGCGGCGGATTCCAGGTTGGGTCCAGGTGTACATGCAGGCGATCGATGAGGGCCGTGTCAGTGGCAAGCAGTATTGAGGTTGGTAGCACTTCAACAATTGACGGAGCGATCAGCCGGTGGCGGCAGGTGAGGCCTTTGCACCTTCGCCTCCCGATCGTCTTTTCAGATGGTACTCAATTGGCCCGCTTCGCAGTCGACTGCGGCCAATGCCGGCGTAGTTTGAACGGAGAGTTGGTGAGGGGGGAGGTCACACCTCAGCCGGGCGATCGCTTCGAGCTGGCTGGGCTTGCTGCCTGTGAGGCATGCGCATCGTTCACTCGATTCACGATCATGTGCACGGGCTCATCCGGTTCGGTGCAGCTTGAGTGGTCAGCTTTCGGGGAAATGAAGCGGCACGAGGTGCATACAACTTGGAGGACGAGGTTGAAGGCCATTTTCCGGTAGGCAAAAAAAAGCCCCTACATCGAGTGTAGGGGCAGCCTGGAAGGCATGGTTATTCCTCAGTGTCTTTGAGGTCGAGCTGTTGCTCAGTAGACGGGTTCACGTTCAGTTTTTCCTCTTCCTCTTCCGCCAGGCGGAATTGCTGCAGGATCTCCTCAAGCTTCTGTTGATTCTCCGGGCTCAACTGCGAATAGCCCTTATCCTGTCTAATGTTTTCGATGGCTGTTTTCATCGTTGGAGCTGCTTGGGTAATTGCCTTCTTGATGACCTTGCCTGGAACAAACCTTGGCCTGAGCTTTTCGGTTTTGCCGCCTGCAGCAGCTGAGCGGGCAAGGCCTTGCTCGATCACTTGCAGAGCTTTGGGGCCATGCTCTTGAAGGATCTGAACAGCCAGCGTGAAGGAAACCACTCCGTCGCGGACGTAGTTCCTGATCTCGATAGGTCCGTTGATCATCAAGAGGTAGTCCGAAACCTGGGCGGGCCAGAGATTCAGTTTTTTGGCGATCGCGGAATGGTCATCGGGATGGAAGCGGGTCATGCGTTTGCAAACAACTGCTGTTGCATATGGGCTAAGCGGTGAACCATTGTTGCTGAGCACAAGGTCTGCAGTCATGTCCTCTTCGGAACAATCATCTGCAGCAATGATGCAAGGGACGGTCGGGATGCTTTCACCTTCGGCGACCAATTCCATCGTGGCTTCAAGACGCTGATGGCCACGCTTCAGACAAATTGACTGCTCTCCATTCTCATCGCGACGGATGATGACCGAGAGAGCCGAGTCTTTCTTGAATCCGTTGTCCTTGATGGATTGCTTCAGTTTCTGAACGTTGGCCAAGTAGTCAGCATTTCGCTCTCTTACGTTGTACCCCGGGATGACCTGGATAGTACCTGGCGCTATGTTCCAGAGGTCGCCTGCGGTGAACCGCTTCTTGCCATCACCCTTTTCCATCGCTTTTTTGATGTTGCCAGTGGTGATGATCATGCGGAAATCCAGATCCAACTGGTGTTCGCTGCTGCTGTTTTCGACGGTTGTGGTCATGGCGGTGCCCTCCTGAAGGGTCAGAAATCGTTGAACTTGCTAAGAGAGATGACTGACACCTGCGCATAACCCAGATTTGCCGACACCAGCCATTCGGACAGGGTATCTATCTGTCCGGCGCGGCAATATTACATAACGCGTACGCATACGCGCTAGGTATTATTTAGTGTATTTTGTCCTTCGACTACCCAGATTGTCGAGCGCTGCCCAGCATCGAGGTGCCCCGAGGCAGTGACTCCGTCGACGAGGGATAGCTTGATGCCGACTGAGCTGCGGACGGCTGCTTCCAGTTGGTCAAAGCCGGGCTCAGCCTGGTAGGGTGACATGGCCACCGCGATTGCCCCCGTCACCATCAACAACTCGCAACCAGCACTACGGGTGTTTGCTCCGACGCGTGTAATAGTCAGGTCTCGAATTCCACCATCGGTAATCGCGAGCCCCAGAGCTTCAGGACCTTGCTCGATGACGCACAGAGCCGCAGTGACCAAGCCTCCCAGTTCAGCGGTTGACCGGCTAGCGTCGACCGAAATGATTTTCCGGAATGTAGCGGTGAACCCTGGCCAGGTGTCAGGAGGGGACATCTTCCCGTGTTTTGATGACCAGACTGGATGATGGCTGACCAAGACCCTTGTCACGTCATGGTCGAGGCTGTCCGCAAACGACCAGTGCTGGTCGGCGCCCTCACGAACCTTCGCAACTTGCCACTGGGAGCGGAACGCCCACAGCTCAAGGGAGGACGATTCGTCGATCTGGTAGAAATCACATTTGCTTTGAGCGTGGGTCAGCGCTGGCGCCATCACGGCATCACCATGCCATTCGAACTGATCGAGGTTTTTCAGTCTCTGATTCCCGTGCCAATACGAAAGCTCGACAGTGACCTGGGAGAACCACTTAACCGCTGAGGTGCTGCCGGCCGGCAGGTGGGCGGGAGAAGAAATGCCTTGCTGGGGCTGGCTCGTGAGCATGGTTGATCCTTCATGGTTTTAGCGCGTGAATAATACATGAACACATACGCCGTCTGTATCTAAAAGCAATAACTGCATTTGATCGACGAAAAAAAACCGCCTCGAAAGGCGGTTTGGGTGTGTTCAGCTTGTAGCAGCGGGTGCTGCTGGCGGTGGCAAGAGCTCCTCAACGGTTGCCCCCGCCAGAGCAGCTTTCACCATGCTGTTGATGACGTCGGCGGTAGTGCCTGGCTCTGCTCGTTGGATGCAGGTGCTGTATGAGAACAGCAGTTGCTCACCGATCAGGGGGATGCCGTTCTCGACGGGTTCTTTCTCGTGATCGAAGGTCCCGCAACCATCACCGATCTTCAGCTTAAGGGCTGCAGAGTTTGCACAATAGGCCGGGTCGCAGATGCCGCGAACGTCAAAGCGGATGCAGAAAGCTTCTGCAAATGCGCGGATTCTCGGCGGTACGTTGTAGCTCTGGAAGGCCTCCTCGAAGAAGCCTGGGCGCACAGCTGGGAGCCGTGAGGTGCAGTCGAGGGAAGTAGTGGTCATGAGTCATCTCCTGGTGGGTTGAACTTGCACCAGGAGATGAAGAGCAGAGTTCTGTAATTCTAGAGGGCGAGGGTGATAGCAATTATGGTCGCCAACCCTACGCCCATGAGGAGCCGCCTGTTCCTGTCATCAAAGTAGATACCGCGGCGGTTCAAGAAATACTCGACGATCGTCCACCCGTCCATTGGAGGCAGGGGGATGATGTTAGTCGCCGCCAGGAGGATCGAGCCCTGGGCCGCGACAAGCGTCGGCCAGTTCGGCGTGACGTAGTTAATCCCGAAGAACAGCAGGCCGGTCGCCAGTGAGATGAGAGGGCCGCCCGCAGCGATGATCGCCCGGCGGTCTGAGGGCGCCTTTTCATAGTCGGAGCTGACCACATATGCCCACAGCGGAATCAGACCAATTTCATGAATGATCCCGGATTTTCGGAACGAGAAAAGCTTGTATCCACCAATAATGAGTTTGTCTGGCTTGATACCAAACCGCTGCATCGGTATTAGATGCCCGGCTTCGTGGATCAAGAGCAAGAACACCAGCATCAGCCAAATGACGAAAAAGGCGATGGCGAACATCCCGATGGTTACCAGTGCGTCAGGCAGCATGGTTTTCATTCCTAGAACATGATGCAGTAATTCTTTAGCAAAGCTTCAAAACCTTCAAGTCAATATCCGGATATTTGTCCTGGCCTGTGTACTGCGCAGTACAACTACAATACAGGTCCGTGTGCGTCATTACAGATAGTTATGAAACTACTGTGGTGAACGTATGAATACCTGTTTTCAGCTTGCGGCTTACGCTCGATCTCAATGGGCGTTAGCCGTACTACTCATGAAATCGCCGGAAACCACTCAACTAGCAGCCAATGCATTTCAAGATGCAAAGGATGCTGCCTGGGGATATGGCTGGGGGGCGTCTGAAACCCCTCATGCACTCCTGTCTGATATCCCGGAACTCTTAAACGCTTTCAATGAAGGCAAAACTGCGCTTCAGCAAGATATGAAGCTCGCTGGCTAACTCTAATTAATCAAGGAAACTAAACATGAGCGACACCAAAGTAAGAGTTAATCAACCTGCCGTTGACCTTTACGCTGTTACTCTGAACTGGGTTCAGGAGGATGAAGGTACCTACAGTGATTATGTGCATGCTACCAGCCACGCTGAAGCCTGCGTCAAAGTAGCTGAGGCTATGGCTGATCAGCGTGGTTACGTTGATGAAAATGAAACGCCTGTGCAAAAGCGAGAATGGATCAATTGTCGTGCCTGGGACCAGGTAGACTGCCACTTGGTAAAAGAGAGTTTGGAGGCAGATTTGGTCGCTTTGTTTGGCGACGAACTGTTCCCTGATGGAGTTAAGCGCTCCCTCAACTTGGAAGCCTTGCGTGTGCTGCTCGTTGAGCATCGCAACAGCCTGCTCCCTCCCGCTGAAGTTCCAGCAGTTGAACAGCTGGCCTTCCACTCCGTTGACTCGGGTTTCTGCCGGGTCTATTACAAACGGCCGAAGGGCACTCTGTGCTGCTTCCAGCTCGATACACGTAACACCTTCAAGCTCTACCACTGTTCACGTGATGGTGAGCCAGAGCATGCAATCAGTCTCCAGAACAAGGCGGTAATCGCCTTGCCTGAGGACAATGGCTGCTCTCTGGTAACCAGCTTCCGCGCTTGGTGGGAGCAACAGAACAAGCAGCCTGCTGCCTAACACCAATGATCCCCGGCCACTCTTCGGAGTGGCTTTTTTTTGCCTGCCGATAACCGCCCACAAACAAAAACGCCCCACTACTGAGTGGGGCGCTTGGTGTACCAGTTTCCGATTAGAAACCGACCGACAGGGACAGCGTAGCGACGTCCGAGGCAACGGCTTTGTCGCTGCCGAAGCGGTGGCCGTAGGTGATGCCCACGCGGGAGGCCTTGAACGGGCCGGCAACCTGCAGGCCAACGCCCACTTCGTTCCAGCGCTCAGTGGTGTCTTGCTTCATGTCGAAGCGCGACACACCCATCACATCACCGGTCAGATCGTCTTGCGAGTTGTTCAGGCGGCTGACGTGCTTGATGTTCGCCGAGACGATGGCCTTATTTGCCAGGTTCATGCTGGCATCCAGGCCCGCGGTACCGTAGATGTTTTCTTCGGTCCGCTTATCGAAGTGCGCCGGGAAGGAGCCGCTGGTCTCGGTGTAGCTATCCAGCTTGGTGTTGAGGTAGTCCAAGCCCAGGAAAGGCATGACAGCGATGTTGTCCTGCAGGATGAAGACGTAGCCGACCGGGCCGGATACGGCACGCTGGCTGACATCGGCCTTGCCTTTCGACTCGACGTCGCCGGCACCGGTTTTGTAAGAGCGCTTGATGGTGGCATCGCCTTCGGAAACAGCCACGGCGCCCCGGGCGAATACGCCTTTGCGCAGACGGTTACCGTACTCGACGAAAGCACCGATCGTGTTGGTATCACCCTCGACGCGGTCATCGTTGATCTTGAGCGAGGTGCTCGGGCCTTGGTAGCCGATGCCGGCAACCAGGTCAGGAGTCAGTCGATATGCAGCGGTAACACCGCCGTACACGTTGTCACCGTGGACAGTACCCGAGTGATGAGTCATCTGGCTGCTGACGCTGACACAGATGCCGCTGGTGTCGAATGTCGAGCAGGACAGTTGGTCCTGGACGAAGCCTTGCAGCTGATTCTGCATGGCTTGCGCGTACAGGGTCGCATTCTGCAACGAGTCGCCGAGGTCCAGCAAACCGATCACGCCAGTCGGTGGAGTGGTAGCCTCAGCGCCACCCGCGCCAGTGCCAGTTCCACCGGTACCACCAGTACCCGTGTCAGTGCCCCCAGTGCCACCGGTACCCGCACCGGTTTCGGTACCACCGGCGCCGGTGCCCGTGCCTGCATCGCTGCCGCCAGTAGAAGTGTCCCCTGCATTGGAGGAGCCACCGGTGCTTGGCGGCGTTGGGTCAGTAACAGGCGGGGTGACGACGGGAGGGGTCACCTCTGGAATGGTCTCTTCAGGCGGAGTGGTTACCACCGGTGGGGTAGTGACCACAGGCTCGGAGATTGGGCCGTAGGAACGCGCTACGAACGGCTGCGAGCGACCATTCAGGAAGCCCAGGCCGAAGACGGTGTTGCCATCTGCAGATACCGCAGTGGCGGAGTTCAGGGTGTTGTTGGCCAGGAGAGTGTAGGAAGGGTCGTTATCCTGCAGCCATTCGACCAGCGACTGCATGCCGGTCTCAGCGGTCCAGCGGAAGCCGGAGAAGACAGTGCCAGTGGTGTCCGCGATACCGACGACCACGGCGCCGTTGGCGGAGACGCCTTCAGCCTTGGACAGGGTACCGTCGGCCAGCAAGCCCAAGCCCTTCATGCCGGACAGCTCGGACCAGATCATAGCTTCGCTCAGGGCGAGCGAAGAGTCACTCGCACCGACGATGTAAGTGCCATCGGCACTGGTCGCCGTGGCGATGGATTGCGTACCACCCTCCAAGGTGCCGAGGCTCTCGGCGCTACCGCCGCCCACCCATCGAGTGGCGATATCACCATTGCCGGCGCCGTTCTGTGCGTACCCCACCACCACCTTGCCGTCAGCGCTGATGCCCATGGCGTAGCTGTAGGTGCCGTCGTTCAGGTAGCCCAGCTGAGTCACAGCGCCAGCCAGGTCCCAGGTTACTGCCGATCGGTTGCCGGTCAGACCGTCGTCGGCAGAACCGGCGATGACGCTGCCATCAGCCGAAACGGCGCGTGCTTCAGCTTCGGCACCGCCGTTCAGGAAGTCCAGCTTGTGAATGCCGGCGTTGTTCCAGTACACGGCGGTTTCGTTGTCCGTGACGCTGTCGACAGAGCTACCGACGATGACGTCAGCTTCGTTCGACACAGCGTAGGCGGCGGCATTGGTCCCAAGGCTGGCCAGCAGTTGCTTGCCACCCAGCAATGTCCACTTGAAGGCCTCGGTAGTTTCGGTGCTCGGGTTGAACTGGGCGCCAACCAGGGTGGAGCCATCACCAGAGCCGCCGATGTGCGAATCATAGGTGGTACTGGAGGAGCCCAGCGTTGGTGCGTAGACATCAATGCCGGCGTAAGCGGCATGCGCAGTGCCAGCGTTCATGGCCAGTGCGATGGAGGCGACAAGCAGGGAGAGACGTGGCTTGAAGGGGGTTGCATTGTTGTGCATGGGCTGATTCGTCCTGACCTTGTTAGGTGATATCAATTGGATGGCCGGATAATACTGTCAGGATTGAAAGCAAATCAATAGAAATATACATACGTGTTATGGATTGTTGAGTGCTCTTGGAAAGGGCCGCGATTGTTTTGCATGCCTGTGTTGCGCATCTCCCGTCACCAGGTCTTCGCAAGAGACCGTCATTCCCTGTGGAGAAACGTCATGCTGCAAATCCCTAAAGCGCTGCTCGAAAAACGCATCACCAAAGAAACCCTTCACCGCTCTGGCAAGCGATTGCTCAAAGAGATCGCCGGCCGTTTGAAGCTTCCAGAAACGAGCTACGAAATTCGGTCGTGTAAAGGCGGGAACGCAGTCATGGGGGAGGTGATCCTGCACAGCGATCATCTCTATCTGATGGTTCATCTAGGTTCAGATCGAGTGCTCAAAGTGCTCTACCGATCCTGTGAGGGCCGAAAGGACTATTCAGGCGGAATGAACCGTTATGAGTCGGTCTCTGAGTTGGCCAGCACCACTGCGGCTGAGCGATTCATCGCAAAACTGGACACCCTTAATGAGCTGGGCAAGCGCCAGCAACAGCAACAGCACAACCAAGCCGCTTGATCGAGAGGTTCCTATGTCTTCAGTTCTGAAGGAATTCCCGGAAGCCTTTGCCACCCGCATCAACAAGATTCTGGAAATGCCTGATCCGGTTCCTGGAAATCGCGAGAATGGCTGGTTCGCTGGATACGGGTGCCGATGGTGCAAGTTTTCGAAAGCTTGGTTCACCGTCTTGCCGTTTGAAATGCAGCCGGTAGCCGAAACTGTGGCGAGTATGTTCAAGAATGCAGGACTGCAAGATGTGACCATCACTCTTGAAGCCGGCGTGACGCAGGCTGAAGGAGGCAAGGGTTACCAGGTCTCTGCTCGAATCTAAACCGCTGTACCGCCGCTCCCTATGGGGCGGCTTTTTTTTGCCTGTCGTTACAGCTGGCTGTGCTTCATCTCAGACCAAGATGACTACCCAAAGAGGCGCAGCACCATGGACGTAATTGCAAACAACGCAGCTGATACCAAAGAAATGGTCATGACCGAGGTCCTGCCGAATGGCGAGGAACTCAAGCGGCCGTATTCACCGTCGGAGATGGCTTTCATGTTCAACGACGTGGAGATTCGCAACCCCTACTTTTCACCGTGCGGAACAACTGTTGTTGACCCCGTACAGGCGTATGGCTTCGAGGTTTATCACACCGGAGGCGGTTGCATGGCTTTGCGGAAGGAGTTCTGCAACGGTCAATACCTGCTTCTTTCGATCGAGGTGTCCATCGCTGAACCTGAGGAGTGGGATGAGTGCACATTGGGCCTGTATGACGCCGATGGCGATGAGAAAGCCTACTGTGAGCTCCGTGATGTTCCATATGCACAAGTCGACCTGACCGGGCATCTTGATGCCCCAGTGCGCTTGTTGTGCCCGTGCTGTGGTGCTCGTACCACAGGTCGGCAATGGGGCAATCAAGATGCTGGTCACGGTCTGTGCAGTGATTGCATCGAGAAGGTGCTGGCCAAGATGACGGCAGAAGAGTTTTCCAAACGCTACGGGCTCCAGGGAGTTCACTTCGGTCTGTCGCAGTGCGCTCCCTCTGCTCAGTTGCTCGATGAGCTCGCTCAAAAGAAACTGCTGGCGCAAGAAGAGCCGGATCAGCAGGCAGTGGACTCGAACGCTCTCAAGGACCGGTACCGTTCATGGGCGCTGGACAACATCGCCAATGATGATCTGCAGGTCAATGAAGATGCCCAGGTAACGCTGTGTGAAGATGGCGCATTTGTCGCAACCTGGACATGGGTGCCGCGTGATTCCATTCCGGACGTTGCTGATCCGGAAGAGTCCGCTGATTAACGCTACGCAACCGCTCCCTAACCGGAGCGGTTTTTTTATGCCCAGGCGCCGGCCGGCGTTGTAGGTCGCTGTGATGCATCCCAATGCATACGACCAACCTCTCTGGAGATTGCCCATGGCAAGCAAACTAGCACGCGCGGTACCACCCACCATCAAGCCACTGGCAGAAGCACTGTGTGATGGCCACCGGTATCCGCCGGCGGAGATGTTTCGATTTTTCCTAGGGGCAGTGATGGAGCTTTGGGGGTTTCAGCCCTGGTATCCCATACCTGATGATGTCCGCGGTAAAATAGGACGAGTTATCACGCTGTACGATCAGGCGGTGGCCAATGAAGAACCGTTCAAGGACATTTTAGGCCCACTCTACGAAGAGCTGGCCAGCCATGGCGGCAAGCAAATGCTGGGGCAGTTCTTCACGCCCTGGTCATTGGCAAGCCTGATGGTCAGGATGAGCGATGGTGACATCGACCTGCCTCGCGCCGGTGATCTCAAAGCTTACTCAGATCCGGCTTGTGGCAGTGGAGTTATGCTGTTGGCAAAAGCAAACTACCTGCTCGAAACGAAAGGTCCTGGGGAGCTCCAGCAATGGCTTTTTCACGCATGCGATATCGATGGCATTTGCGCTCGCATGGTTGCGATTCAGCTGGCCGCGAATTGTGCCATTCATAGAGTCGAAATCGGGGAAATCATAGTGCTCCTTGGTGATACGCTCAGCTCGGACCCCAAGCAGCAGATCTTGCACGCAACCTCTCCGACGCTGATGCGTTCACGTCAAAATTCAATTCCGAAACTTGAGGTCGCCTCATGAAACGCTGGTACACGATCGCCGCGGCTTTAGCCTTCCAGGTGCTACCGCATGCGGCAAGTGCTTCGGAGGCTTCAGATGCTGTTCTGTCGGTTGCTGCCTCAAAAATGTCCACCGTAGCTCGCATCAACGGCGCCACACGGCCGGTCATCTACGTGGGTAAATTTGAAGGCTGCGACTCGGTCTCGATTCAAAATGCCCCCGGGCGCTTTGAGCACTTCCGTGTATGCGGTAACCAGGTCAGTGCTCGCAACACCGTGTCACCCAGTTGGACCGAAGACGATGGCGCCGGGGATGTTCTCCGCGCAGTGGTCGATAATGCGGTTCTGTTCGGCGCTGCATCGCAAGTGGACCCCAACGGTTACCTGATCGCAGCACGTGCTCTGGGACCTTCCCAGCGCTCGTGCAGCAACGTGGAGGTCATCTTGAGTTACGAAGGTGACCTGGTCGACAGGGCCTTGAAGAGCATCTGCTCTCATCGCCGTTAACCCCCATCAAACCCCGTCCTAGCGACGGGGTTTTCTTTTTGGCGTCATTCAGTGGGGCAACGCCGCATTGCGGGGCGTCTCAGTCCTTGGGGTCCTCGGTTCATGTTGGCTGTGATGCATCTCCCTTCACTAGACCAACACACCTGAGGGTATCGCTATGAATTCGTCCAGCACCGCAAAGGCCTATATCGTTGAAACCCGCGCCACCAACGGCGCAGAAGATACGCCAGAATTTGCATCCTTCAGCATCGATCTGGCTGCAACTCAACGCATCATCAATCTAGCTCGACTGGTTAAAGAGAATGGGCTTCACAAAGTGGAGACGTTTGACAGCACTGCTTCATTCCATCAGTACGCTCCTGGCACTGAAGAGGCGGAGGAGATCGGCTGCGACAACGATGTGTTACTGAAGGCCGGCTGTCTAAATGTGGATGCGTCCAGCTTCTGGTTCTCGGGATTCATCAGACATTCTGACGTCGAGGTTGTCAGCGCACGTCAGCCGATCGCTGAACTGCAGAGTCACTTCCACTTGGCCGGAGGCACAACTGAACTTGAAGCTGGCGGTGAACGGCAGTATCTCGTTACTTGGAGTGCTGATGTTGAGGTTGAGGGGGATCACCATGCGGCAGCCCAGGCCGTCGCAGACCGGTACTTCCGCAGCCACATTGCCGCCGGTGAACAGGACAGCGCGTGCACCTTCGTGGTGACCGCAAAATCTGACCAAAAGCCAGTAGAGATCGATCTCTCGACTTGTCACTCCGGTGAACAAATCTTGGAGTCGGCATGACTGCTGCACTTCAGGCTTTAGCGCCAGCTTGATGCTCGCGCTCCAAACGCTGCACATGACCCGGTCACTAGACCGGGTTTTTTTTCGCCTGGGACCAGTGCATGTGGACCGTACCGGGACCTGCCTGTTCAGATCTGTGATTTAGCGGCGGCATAACCATCGAGTGGATATTCAGGCCAGCCGCTGGGAGGACAGAAGCCCTGCCGACGTTCCTGCTCGGCGAACTTGGCGTGCCACTCGTTGCCCTGATCGAAGACCCAACCTGTAAGCCCGGTATCTGGGAATTGATCATAGGTGAGGTCGATAATGAACCCGTCGACCTCGAACCAGGCGTGAGACTGCTCCCTTTTTAGGTTCGGATGGTCTTCAGCCCACACATACACACCATCAGCACCGAGTTGTTCTTTGATGAGTCGACCTAGGATGTCCGAGGCAGGACCGCAGGTTCCTCGCGGAAAACCATTGAAGGTAGAACCGGGTTTGTCGACAAGAAGCAACAGCCCGCGGCGGGTTGATTCGGCTATTGCCTCAAGAGCTGCGCGGTCGATCTTCGCTTTTGCTTGCATGGGTTGAGTCTCGAAGGAGGGCAGTGTTCGAGGCCCCATTTTTGGACCTTGATGATACGTCGTCAATGAGGTGCACCGCCGGCAGTCGGGCTGTACATGATACGATTGTGCCATCCATAAAGTGCGGGCACGGTTGTCGTTTGATGAGTGGGTTGTATCAGAAATTCAGGAGAGCAATCTGCAGATTGCGCGGCCATCCTGGGCGTATCGTGACACGGGAGTATTCTGGCGAGGTGGTGAGGATCGCCAAGCGATGCCCCCTCTGCAAAACAGAGAAGATCATCTACCGGTTTCAATGAGCCTGGCGCTCGTTCGCTAGCGTCTACCTCAACATCCCAAGCCATGGGATCTCCTCGATTGGTGCTGTTCCAGTTGCCTGTGATGCATATCCCAGAACTAGACCAACACCTATGGGGAGCACCATGAGCCTTATCATCGAAACTCTGCAGAATCGCGTCAATAACGCCACAGGCCCGGAGCGGGAACAGCTGCAGGATGAGCTGAACATTGCGCTGATCAATCATGAAATGGGCGAGCTCCGTCGACTAGAGGGTGGCACACGCTACTGCCTCCATACTCGTGAGCATCAGCCTGCACTCAACATGCTTCGACGTGGAATGCGGCGCTGCGACGTGGTCACCCACTACGCCTACAAGGTGCCTGTTAAGCGCCAGATTGCGGCCGGGAAGGGGTGCTGAAATGGCTGTATCCAAGACTGAGCAGGAAATGCGGGAAACGGTGGCCAGGCGTGGCTTCTGGCATGTCACCGGTAAGAGAGCCTTCGACCTGACTAAGCGTTTGGAGGAGCTCGGCAAGCTCGATGGACTGACGGCCAGCTATGGGTGTCACAACGCCAACGGGGTCTTCTTCAAAAACCAGTGGAACTGCCCTCGGCCGAAGCTGGTTTACGAAGTGGTGGTCCGCGCTTGTGAGCCTGCTATCGCTCCCAGGCCCTCTGTATCCTAAAGCTACACCCAACCCGGCCACGTGCCGGGTTTTTTTCGGTGCCCCGGGAGTGTGCCCGATCAGACAAAATTGGTGAGTTTCGTGGTTCATGTGACTCATCCCCCTGGACTTGATCAACGTTCTAAGGGGACACACTCATGCTCGCAACACTTGAACTGACTGATGGAATGATGGTGATGGTCCAGACTGGTCGCCAGGGGCTGACCGGCATCCGGTGGTCGACCCCATTCGTTGATCGCCTGAACATCGAAACAGATCGTGAGGGAGTCACCTCTGGGCTTTCACTCAAGCAGACCAGCTTCGCTGAGTTCGATCCGCGCTATCACCGCGATGGGCGAAATCAGTTTGTCGCGAAGGATCACGCGCTTCGGATCGTGAGCGGTAGCCTGGAAGAACACCAGCAACGCTTTGAAGCCACGGTCGACCAGCTCTTAGCTGATGGCACATTGAAACGTAGTGAACTCCCTGCATTTGAAGATCTGCTCACGGCGATGACCGCCCTGGCAGCCTCAGAAGAGGTCTGCTTCGACCGGTTTATCGACTTCCACAGATACCGTCGGTTCTCCGACTTCCTGTGTGATTGGCAGGCGGAGAAAGGGAAAGCTGCAGGGGAGAGAGCATTGGATCTCGCCCACCAAAAGCCGGCCCTCGAAATCGCATTCAGCACGCTTGTTGAGTTCGGGATTTTTGGTGAGATGGAACCAGCTGGTCGACTGTGATCACGAAGGGGGATCCATCAATGTCGCATTACCAGGAGCAGAAGGTTGCTGAACTGAAACGCTTGGGCTGGTCTGAAGTCGGAAAACGTCATCTGCCAGGCCCCGGCCGGACACCAGCGAAGCAGGTGTATGAGCTGTCATGTCTGCAGGGAAAACTTCAGGTCTTCGTCTACCCGGCGGAACTGATCTACCAGACCGCTTAACGCTACACCCACGCCCGACCTAGTCGGGCTTTTTTTTTGGGTGCGCCAGGCATGGCGCGTTGCGCGTAGCGCAACCCGCTTGGTTGTGGTGGCCAAAGCGGGTGACTTGGAGGTGAAAGTCCTCTACACACCCGGCAAGGGGAAGTGTTAGCCAGAGGCAAGGGTGTCGTGGGCGACCGCGAATCTGAAGGAAGCCCGAGGCAAACTGCTGGCCTGACGAACAGGAAGCGGATAGAGGCGGCACAGCGGGGTGAGGCGGCCCAAATCGTCAAAGCCCAGTACTTGCACGGGACGCTGTGACGTAAATCCGACAGGCATAAGCAGGAAGGTCACGCGAATTACCCTGGGAGATCTGCACGTTTGCCACTGTGCTACCGAGCGTCGAGAGGCGACGGGACGAGCGTGCAGAAGTCAGCCGAGGCCGTAGTAAGTGGCGGTTAACCGCGCCACCAAGGGCCGAACAGGTTATGCCGCCAGTAGGCGTCACTGTCTCGTTGGTAGCCGTAATGCAGAAATTTCCTACAACGGAATCTGTCACTCCGAATCCCGGCCAGAAGCCGAGGGTGATGCCTGACAGTGCAAAGGTGCCGGCGGCGTCAGCGACGTGGACGAACGCGGAGCCGGACACGCTGATGGAGCGGGTGCTTGCACCGGCCAACCTCAGGCGTGCGTATCAACGCGTGGTTAGCAACAAGGGGGCTCCGGGTGCCGATGGCATGACGGTCGCTGACTTGGCGGGCTACGTGAAACAGTATTGGCCAACCCTCAAGGCCAGGTTGCTGGCCGGTGAATACCATCCCCAAGCAGTGCGAGCGGTTGAAATTCCCAAGCCGCAGGGCGGCACACGGCAACTGGGAATCCCCACCGTCGTGGATCGCCTGATCCAGCAAGCATTACAGCAACAACTCACGCTACTCTTCGATCCGCTGTTTTCGGACTACAGCTACGGTTTTCGTCCGGGCAAAAGCGCTCACCAAGCCGTTGAACTGGCCCGCTCCCATGTGGCGGCGGGGCATCGCTGGTGCGTGGAGCTTGATCTGGAAAAGTTCTTTGATCGGGTCAACCACGACATCCTGATGGCCTGCTTGCAGCGTCGCGTCGAAGACAAGCGAGTGCTTAGGCTCATCCGCCGCTACCTTGAAGCTGGGGCCATGTCGGGCGGTATCGTCAGCCAACGGCAAGAGGGGACACCGCAAGGCGGCCCACTCTCGCCGTTGCTGTCGAATATCCTTCTGGATGAGCTCGACCGCGAATTGGAACGGCGGGGTCATCGCTTCGTGCGCTACGCCGATGATGCGAACATTTATGTGCGCAGTCCTCGGGCGGGCGAGCGGGTGTTGGCCAGTATCGAGCGCTTCCTGTGCCATCGTTTGAAACTGACGGTGAACCGGAAGAAGAGCCAAGTAGCAGGGGCTTGGAAGTGTGACTACTTGGGTTACGGGATGAGCAGGCACCAGCAACCAAGGCTGCGTGTGGCAACGATGAGCCTGGGGCGCTTACGCGACCGACTCAGAATATTGCTACGCAGTGTAAGGGCCCGCAAAGTGGCGACTGTCATTGAGCGAATCAACCCTGTCCTGCGAGGCTGGGCTGGCTACTTCAAGCTCAGCCAGAGCAAACGCCCACTTGAGAAATTGGATGGTTGGGTCAGGCATAAACTTCGCTGCGTCATCTGGCGTCAATGGAAACGGCCCTCAACGAGGGCGCGCAACCTGATGCGCCTGGGCCTGAGCGAAGAACGTGCCTGTAAATCGGCCTTTAATGGCCGAGGCCCGTGGTGGAACTCGGGAGCATCTCATGTGAATCAGGCGCTACCGAAGAGGCTATGGGATAGGTTCGGACTGGTCTCGATACTGGATACGATAAACCGGCTTAGCCGTATAACCTGAACCGCCGTGTACGGAACCGTACGCACGGTGGTGTGAGAGGACGGCGGCTGTGAAGCCGCCTCCTACTCGATCCCGCGGCCGAGCTGCTTGCGTGGTGATCGATGTGCGCCATCTCCACGCACTAGGCCAAAAATCAAAGGAGCAATTCCAATGACCACCGCAACAACACAGCAGTCAACCCGACCGAAAGCACATGCCCTGTTCAAGTTGAATTTCTGTCTACGAATGGCAAAGGAAAACTCGCTCTCCGCTCGTACAGAACCGCACCGCTATAGGCCCGAATACCGCCGTATGAGGAGGGAGTCGATGCAGGATGCCCGTTACTGGCGTGCCCTATGTAGCCGCTTAGATACCTGTTCAGAAGCTTGATCGCAATCACAGGCAATGCCCAGGGGGCCACCATGCTGCAAACCCTTACTGCTGCCCACGGGGCTTCGGTGATCCCAACAGGATTCCACCTAGCACGTGTCGTAGGTGTGAAACCGAAGTTCAAATCTGACCCTGACATGCGTGAGGTCGTGTTCTACCAATGCTTCCTCTCCGAATGTCATGGAGCCAACGGTCTTGAGCCTTGCGAGTACCTGGCAGAGCGACGTTACCTGTTGAGTGCAGCGAAATACATGGTCAATACCGGCCTTTCCACGTGCCCAGTGATCCAAGAGCTGGTGAGGTCGGAGACCGAGGTCAAGTATCTGCCGGCTTAGGCTGGATCATCTCCAAACGCAGCACAGACCCGGCCCTAGTGGTCGGGTTTTTCATTAGTGAAAAGGTGGGGCAGGTCAGGTTGCCCACTAGATTGCAATTCGGATATTATTTTGAGGTTCGACCGTTTCAGTACGCGCATGCCAGATGATCCTCTCAGCTCATTTGGCCTAAGAAAGCCGCCCATTCTCAGGCGGCTTTTTTTGTGCCTGCGATTTAGCCTTGTTCGGCCATATTTCTAGGGGTTGCGAAGCCCACACCGACGTTCTAGGGTTGCAGTGATGAAGCGAGGCCGAACCTGGCAGAGGAATGCATAGCCGCAGATCTGGCGGTGCAGAACCCCATCCACCACAAGCTTTGCAATCAACTGTTTCAGAGGACGAACGATGTTTGATGCAGCCCACTATCACGTGAAAGCCACAGAGCTGTTGACCGCCTTCGGCGTCCACCAAGGTGCACTGAGCACGTGGTCGCTGAGTGATGTGGGAACGGCCAGTCACGGCTATATCCACCACTCGCAGAAGCCCGCAGCCCTCGCAGCATATGCTGCGGTTAACCCTACCTTCGCAGCCGGGCGCTTTCCTGGATATACGTTGGTGGACCTGGTCGACAAGATCCCGAGCCTGGACTATGCGGAATATGCTGCCCTGGCGATCGTGTGCGGGGCTGAGCTGCCTTCTTTCAAGGGTTCAGATGAGCGGGCACGCATTTTCGGCGAGGCCGCCTGGGCTATCGTTGAGAAGTATCAGCTGCATGGGTGCTTTGAGCGCCACAACAAGCCGTTCCAGGCTATAGGCGATCATTACAGTCTCCGGCCCAAGGGGTGTGATTGGGCAAGGGACTACGCTGAGATCCCGGAAAAGCTAACTGCGATGCGTAAGGCGTATAGGGCCATGACCCCGCTTCAGAGGGTGATGACTCTGAGCCTTATGCATCTGTACAACCAAGGTAAGGACAACGTGTTCCTCACCGGCGGTTGCCCAACGAAAATTCTCGCTGCCGAGGCGCTGACCATCCTGCGCGATAACTCGGCTCTCGCTGACTGGGGCCACCTCGTGTCCCACTATGCCGGCTGGTAATCATCGACCTCACGCCACCTTCCAGGATCTCTACAGATGACAGAATCTCCATTCGCCACCCACCGGGCAGTGTTGGTCGACAGCGACTATGCGGCCGCGGGCTTTCTTCAGTCGTTCGCGATGGCCATGTACGCCGGCGCTGCCTACCCCATGGATGCCAATGGCCTGCGTAACCTGGATGACCAGCACATGCAGATCTTTCAAAAGATGGCGGCTTCCTACCGCCGCCATGGGGAAGCTGATCCCGATTTTGTAGACGTGTGCAAGGCGATCAAAGCAAAGCGCGCAGCTCACGCTCTCAGGGTCAAGGGAATACTCGATGAGCTTTTGGATAGCGATCCGGACCAGTACGAGGGCGGTCGACATGAGCATGCTGGAACCGTGAGTGTCTACGAGCGTGAGCATCAGCTGAACATCGAACGTCGCTGGTACGCACCTTCGTAAGTCGTACCCGGCCTGCCTTCCTGAGTTGCACTCCGGAAACAGAAAGGCCACCTCTGCTTACGCTCGGGTGGCCTTTTTACATCTCAACACTGGACGGGCGTTTAGACCGCATCACAGTGGTCACGCATCAACCCCCACACGGCCGATAAAAGCCGGTAGATGGTCAGTACGTGGCTCAGAATATTCAGCATACGCTTCATAATCGTTGACCTCCGTTTCAGGAAGGCCAATCTTCCAACGCCTAACCGGCACTTCAGCGCTTTCAGAACGCACGTGGTGCATTCCAGAAGAGGCCCAGGTGGCCCAACGAATGCAGCAAACCGGCACGGTCTAAACACCGTGTCGAAGGGGGTATCTCATCCTCGGAACATCGAGATTCTCGGGTTACCGAGCAGAGGACATAACCACCCAAGGGCCTCTTGAATTGCAGGTCCACATGCAAGCCGGCGCACCATACCTGTGCCCGGTTCAGAAAGCCTGAAAAAAATTCAAACTATCGTGAAAATGATAAAGCCGCCCCGCCTGCCGCCTTCCACACCCGTGTGACGCATTCCTGCGGTACCAGGTCTTCGCAACACCTGGCTTACCTTTCAGGAGAGTCATGC
>NZ_BCBJ01000117.1:0-48365 GCF_001320605.1 Pseudomonas sp. NBRC 111133
TAATGGCCAATTGAAAATGCCTACCTTTCGTATCTTTATCACTTCTGCGTTAGTTGCCAGCCTTGCCGGCTGCGCAACCCCCGGCAAACCCACGGCCAGTAAACTGACCAAGAAATCGCCGCAGCAGTACGCCGCCTGTGTCCTGCCAAAGTGGCAGGCACTGGCGCCCCAGGCTACGCAGAAGTCGATCGCCCACGGTTATCGGCTGACGGCGCCCAGTGCCGTAGCGAGCGACGATGTGCTGGACGTGGTCGATTCTCGCGATGGCAGCCGCGCGACGTTCTACAAGGGCAGCTTCCTGTCGGGCGACAAATTGCGCCAGGCTGCCCGAGAATGCCTGGACTGAGTCAGTAGCCCGAGCCGCTGGAACCGCCCATGCTGGGCAGGCGGGCCTTGTGCTGGGCATTGCTCCACTCGGCGCAGGTCATGAAGGCGGTCTTGTCCACTTTGCCGTTGCCGTCGAAGCTGACGCTGTAGGGTTGCCGGCTTCCGGCCTTGGACAGCACGTAGTCGAAGCACGTGCCGGGTACGACGGTGCGTTCGGACTCGGCATCAGGTTTGCCGCCTATTTGCTCCGGAAGGCGGTGGCCAGTGGGTGAGTTCGGTGGCGCTGGAAATCTCATCAGCCAACACCCGTCCGTCGCCTCGGTGGCGGTCATCGGTATTCCTGACCCACAGGGGGAACAACCGTTGGCTCTGGTGGTCTGTTGTGACGGTGTGCAACTGGACCAGCCAGCATTGGCCAGGGCACCTGCAGCCGTATGTCGACAGTGGGCACCTGAACAAATGGGCGATACCACGGCCGCTACGCTGTGTGGACGAGATCCCCAAGACCAGTGTCGGCAAGATCGACAAGAAGCGCATTCGCCAGGCTGAAATCTAGGTTTGGCTTGCGCCTTCCAGGGGCGCAAGCGTTCCGAATCCCCGCCAGGCAAGGGAAGGCGGTTTGCTCATGTTCAGCCAGGTAAAGTTAGGTAAAAGCGGCCACGGCATATACACGGATCAGTATTGTGGTTTGTACTGTCCGGTCAAAGATGCCAAAGATGAACACACTTCCGTCGCAGCCAGGCGCTGAACGCGGGGCGTTCTCCAGTTTCGAGGCGTGTCGCAACACCCAGCAGGGCCCCGTGGTGATCCTTGCCTCCGGCGCTTCTGCCAGGCATTTTCCGTTGGGCGAGTTCGCACATTTGCCCATCATTGCCATGAACGGCTCGGTCGCCATGACCGCCAAACACCGTATCCATCCCTTCTTCTACGTGTGCACCGACAAAAGCTTTAGCCAGCAGCAGCCGGTCTTGTTTGCCACTGCCTTGCGCGACAGCAAACGCCTGGCACTCTGGCCCGAGCAGTACGAAGGTGCCGATGTGCCGGCGAGTACCGAGTGTTATGCCCTGCACAAAGCCGACACACCGGGCCTGCTGGACGGTTTGCGCGGCCATGGTGACAGTTGCGTGTGCAACCGCGCGCTGTGGAGCAAGCGCAGCCGCTCGATTGCCTTCAGCAAAGACCTGGCCCATGGTTTTTTCGATGCCCGCACAGTGGCCTATGTGGCCCTGCAGCTGGCGTATCACCTGGGCTTTGAAGAAGTGCTGCTGGTCGGGGTGGACCTTGACCAGACCGTGGGGCGTTTCTATGAAAACGGGCAGGGCCACTGTTCGCCATGCGGGCTGGATCAGCACTGGGACAGCCGCATCCTGCCGTCGCTGACGCTGATGGCGCGGGAGGTGGTGAACGCGCATTTTCACGTCTACAACCTGTCGGCCACCTCACGCATTCCCGCCGAACTGATCCCCAAGGTCAACCTCAACGAAGCGCGGCGGATTGCCGGTTGTGCCATTACCTGAGCAACAAAGCGGATGCGCACAGGGCTGTGGATGCGTACAGTACGCCCATCGCAAACAGGCAGGTAAACGCTTATGTCCAGCGCATTCACCCTCATGTCGTCGCCCGTCGGCACTTTGACCTTGGTGGCGCGCGGCGAGTGCCTGGCAGCCGTATTGTGGGAAGAAGAGCGGGAAAACCGCGTTCGCCTCGGCGACTTGTACCGTGACGACGAGTGCCCGGTACTGCGGGAAACTGCACGACAGCTGGGTGAGTACTTTGCGGGTAAGCGGCAGCGTTTCGAGCTGGCGCTGGATTTTGCCGGCACCGAGTTCCAGCGCCAGGTATGGGCCGCGTTGTTGGCGATACCCTTCGGTGAAACCCGGAGCTACAGTGACATCGCCCGGCAGATCGGCAACCCCAACGCCGTGCGCGCAGTAGGCGCCGCCAACGGCCGCAACCCGATTTCGATTATCGCACCGTGCCACCGCGTGATCGGTGCATCAGGCAGCCTCACCGGCTTTGCCGGCGGCCTGGCGGCCAAGCAGTACCTGCTGGCGCTGGAGGGCCGGCAAAGCCTGGCACTGGACCTGTAACGCGTCAGCTGAACCAGCTGGCGACCACGCAGGCCAGTATGGCCAACACCGACCCGGCCATCAGGGTGTAATGCCGGTGGGCCCGTCGTGCATGGGGCTTGACCTCGCGCAGGTACTCGCCGGGTGTAGGCGCGTCCGGCCTATGGCGTAAGCCTTCGGCCACATCGGCTAGTTGGCCCTGGATGAGCAGGCCGACCAGGTAGTAGGTGCAGGCGTAGCTCAGCAGCGCCAGTAACAGGTAGATCATGCCGGGCGTAGTTCCAAGGGCAGGGCCACGGCGCCGGTGCTGCCAGTGTCCATCAGGATCAGCCCTTCACTGTGGTCATCCAGGCTCGCCAGCAAGCGTCCCTGGCTGTCCCACGCCGCCGAGCCGCCGGCGCCGATGAACGTGTCGGCCGGCCCCACGCAGTTGGCCATCAGCACCGGCATGCCCAGTTCACGCGCCACTGCCGGGTAATGCAGGTAGCCTTCGCGGATGCCCTTGGCGGTTTTCGCCACACTGACCAGATACAGGTCGGCGCCGTGCTCGCGGGCGGCGGCAGCGTGCGCCATGAACATCGACTCGTAGCAGATTGCCGGTGCCACTCGGTGCTCACCGACCTGCAGCAGCAATGCCTGATCGCCCGGGGTGAAGTAAGGCAGCTCGTCTTCATGCAGGCGCCGTTTGGCATAGGCCTGGCGCGCAGCCATGGGGCTGAGAATCGGCATGCCGATGCGGATACCTTCGGGTGTCGGCAACGGCAAGCCAGCCGCAGCGGTGATGCCCAAGCGGTCACAGGCGGCTTGCAGCGGGTCCAGCCGTGCGGAGCTGACCGGCAGGGCGGCCTGGCGCGCCAGGGTAGGCTCATAGCCCGTCAGCGAGAGTTCGGGGAAGACCACCAGCTCGGCACCCAGCGCCGCCGCCTGCTCGATGCAGGCCAGGTGACGTTGGACGTTGCCTGGTACATCGCCCTTGAGCGACGCCAGTTGTACGGCACACAGTTTCATCTAAACCCTTCCCTGGTACAGGTTGAAGGGCCGAGCATACTACCGGCACCAACGCCTGTACCAGTGAAGGGTTTTTCAGGTTGCCGGGTGCGCGGCGAAGCGTTGGCGGAACCAGTCGTTGAGCATGGCCTTCTCGGCATACAGGCGGTCGCTGCTGCTGGCGACCCGGCCCGGGCGGCTGAGGTACATCTTGTCGCTGACCCGCTCCTCCACTTGCCGGGCGGGTTTGCCCGGCTGGCTGAGGGTGTAGGTCAGGTCAATCGTCGGCCAGGTGATCTCGCGCATGAAGCGGACATCGTAGGCCTGGCTGTGCCAAGGCTCGAAGCGCCCGGCCAGGTCGATATCGCGGATGTCGATGACCAGTTGCTGGCCCGGTTGCAGGTAGCGTTGGCCGAGCTTCTGCAAGTACTGGGTGAGGGTTTTCATCACATAGTCATCGGCGCCGCGCTCATAACCGTGGCTGTCCAGGCTGGCATCGCGGAATTTTTCCGGGTGGTCGAAACGCACCTCGACCTGCGCGGGCGGGGCACCTTGTGCCATGCTGTGGAGTGACAGCGCCATGAGCACGGCACACACGAGGGCGGTACGCATGATGCACCTCCGGGGTAGAGTGGGAGTGCTTCCATTTTACGCCTGCCATGGCGCCACCAGCAGAGGAAGATTGTAATGGGACGGTTTCGGCGGTTGCTTGCCAACATCCGGGGGCGGGACCTGGCGGTGGGCGATATCCATGGCCACTTCCAGCGGCTGGAGAAGTGCCTGGAAGCGGTAAGGTTCGACCCGGCCGTGGACCGCCTGTTCAGCGTGGGTGACCTGGTCGACCGTGGGCCGCACAGCGAGGCCGCTCTGGAATGGCTTGCGCAGCCATGGTTTCACGCGGTGCAAGGCAACCATGAGGCGTTGGCAATCACCCGCGTGCGAGGGGGGCGGCTTGACCTGGAGATGTACCGTGCAGCGGGTGGGAGTTGGTTCCTCGACCTGCCGCGGGCCGAGCAACTTCGCTACGTGGAGCGCTTTGAGCAGTTGCCGATTGCGATAGAAGTGGAAAGCGCAGATGGCCTGGTAGGCCTGCTGCATGCCGACAGCCCGTTTGCCGATTGGGCAGCCTTGAGGCGTTGGCTGGAGCTGGAACTGGATGACGACCCCAAAGTGCGGGAAGTGTGCCAGTGGTCGCGGCGGCGGCTGAAGGAAGGCAATACCCAGCCGGTGCAAGGCCTTCGCGCCTTGTTGGTGGGGCACACGCCGGTGCTGGAGCCCAAGCTGCTGGGCAATGTCTGGCACCTGGACACCGGCGGTTGGGCCAGCGGCCACTTCAGCTTGATGGACATGCGCACGCTGAAACTGCTCAGCCCCGCGCCAGATGCAGCAGTAACGCCAACGCCAATGCCACCAGCATGACGCCCGAGGCCCGCTCCAGCCACGGCAGGCTGCGGGCGAAACGCCGCAGAACCCGCCGGTTACCGATGGCCACGGCAACCAGCAAGTCCCAGAGCAGCACGATGCTGAACATCCACAAGGCGTACGCTGTTTTCCAACTGTCGTTGGCACTGGCGACCATGCTGGCCAGGCTGGCATAGAACAGCGCGTTCTTGGGGTTGAGGATGCCGGACAACAAACCCATGCCCAAGCCCCGCCACCAACCCGGTACCGCCGACTCGCCCGCGACTGCGCCCAGGCGGGTTTGCCCGGCATGGCGTAAAAACAGCACGCCGATGTACAGCAGGTAGCTGGCCCCCGCCAGTTGCAGGGCGGTGAACAGCAGGCTGCCTTCCTGCAGCACCGACAGGCCGGTGAACGCCATGGCGATGAACGCGCCATTGGCCAGGGCGATGCCCAGGCAGGCACCGCTGGCGATGCGCCAACCGCTGTTGATCGAGGTGCGCGCCACCAGGAAGAAGTCCGGCCCAGGTGATAGCAGCGCGAGGAAGTGGGCGAGGGCGATGATCAGGAACTGTTGCATGGGTGGGGCTGCTCTGCGGAAAACCGCAGTCTGCGGCAGGGCCTGTGAGGCGTATTGAACAATATTGCAAGCCCAGGCGGCGGGCCTTCAGCGCCCTCGGTACTGCCCCGGCGTCACTCCCACATGGGCCTTGAACACCCGCTGGAAGTGGCTCTGATCGGCAAACCCGAGCTGGTAGGCCACCTCCGCCAACGCCGCCCCTTCACCCAACAGCTGGCGCCCGCGATTGACCCGGGCATTGAGCAGGTAGGCATGCGGTGTAAACCCGGTAGCCGCACGAAACGCACGGATCAGCTGATAGCGCCCAAGCCCGGCCTGATGGGCCAGTGCTCCCAGGCTCAAGTGCGCCGGGTCCTGGCCTTCGATGCGCGCGACCAACCCGCTCAGCGCGCTTGCCTCCAGGGCGGGGGCTGCAGATAGCGGCGGCTGGGCCGAGTAGTCCAGGTCCCCCAGAAAGGCAATCAACGCTGCATCCTTCTCACCGTTGCTGGCGCAGGAGAACAACAGACTGTTCAACTCGCAGAATTGCCGATACACCTGTGGTGCCCGGCAGATACGCGCCGGTTCGCCTGCCCCGGCACCGCTCAGCCCCGACTCCAGCCGCAACTGCGTCAGCCAGTCGGCGTCCACATGCAGCATCTGGTAGCTCCAGGCTTGCCCGGGCGCGGGGTTGCAGGCATGGACGCGGTGGGCCGGGACAAACACCAGCGTGCCGGGCGTCAGGCGTTCCTGCCCCTCGGCAGCCCCGGTGAAATGGCTATGGCCAGCATCCACCGCGCCGATGGAAAACGTGGGGTGGCTGTGGGCCTTGTAGCAAGCCCGGCTATGGCAGGCGCGGCGACTTTCCACATGCGCAAGTGCCGGGTCGCGCCATAGCGCGGTGTGGGGGCGGGGCATCACAAGGTCCTCGGTTTTGCCAGCAGGGTAACAGTTGCCGCGCACCCGTACAGTTTTTCACGCTGGCTGTAACTTGACCGGAAGGCCCGGCACCCGCCGAAATAGACGCCTGTTGCCAAAGGAAAACAAGAATGGACCTTTCTAGCCTGCTGCTTTTCATCCCCGCCTGTTTCGCCCTGAACATGGCGCCCGGGCCAAACAACCTGCTGTCGCTTCATAACGCCAGCCGCTACGGCCTGCGCACCGCCTGCGTGGCGGGTGGCGGGCGTATCCTGGCCTTCAGCGGCATGATCGCCTTGGCGGCCATGGGTCTGGCGGTGGTGCTGCACACCAGCGAATACCTGTTCCTGGCCATCAAGGTGGTGGGTGCGGCCTACCTGTTCTACATCGCCTGGCAACTGTGGCGCGCACCGGTGGGCGAAGCCGTGGTGGCAAGTGACCACCCGAGTGGCACGTGGCGCCTGGCACGCCAGGAGTTCTGGGTGGCGGCCGGCAAGCCTACTGATGGTCAATAAGGTTTTATCGTATTGGGCTATACAGCAATCGATGTCAGGGAGCGCTTGCGCGCACTTTCGTAAGAACCAGTAGCTCAGTTAAGAGTAAGGTCGAAATCAGTTCACAGATGAAAGTCTGCTGGCAGCAAGCAATCTTTTCTGGTGAAATTCATGATGAGGCTAGGGGAAAGCTAGCTTTGATGTCTTTGTTGCAAATAGAAAACCAATTTTCACAGAGTGGGTCGAAATGGAAGTCATGCAAGGTAAGTCAAGGCGCGCTATAAAATACATCATGATTCTCGTGGCAGTTTCTGCTGTGATTTCTCCAGTGGCAATTTTTACTCTCTATAGTATGAATTCTGGTAGTATTTCCGGCTCGGCTAACGATTGGTCAGCGTTTGGCGCTCTGCTGGGCGGATCTTTTACTCTGCTGGGGGCTGCGGCCACGACCGGGACGTTATTGCTTTTGATATATCAGCAGCAGGATAATAGATTGTTGGCGGAGAGGCAGCTAAATGCGCTAACATTGGATCAGTACATTAATCATCGAAGGGTTTTTATTGAGAGGCTGGAAGCGCTAGAGTGGCATTTTGGCAATGGGTTGAAGTTCAGGGCTCGCGACGAGTTGTATGGCCGGGTATTTGCTAGTAATAAGCCGACAAATGTAGAGTATGTGATTAATGTTAATTGCTCTGATTTTAAAGAGAATGGTCTGCAGTCGAGCCTTCTTAAATATGGTCGTTTAGCTGACTTATTAGAGTCTGATGCTTCGGGTAAAAGTGCTGATTGTTTGCTTTTGATAGATATGTTAAAGGATCTTCAGGATTCTCTGGGAGTGTCTTTTTCCGAAAAATCTAGTCAGTACGGGGATGTGGTTTTCAATGGCGTTAACATTGGATTGAACATTTTTGATTTTCCTGAAGGATTTAAGCGGGTTGAATATATACTCAATTCATATTTGTTCTATTCTGGGAATGACACAGTTAGAAGGTTGAGAGAGGGGCCTCAAGCCTCTTTGTGGTTGCGCTTGTACCAAGATATCACTGAGTTGTCTCGAGATCACTTATATGTGCATCTGGATGAGAGGTCTTTAATTACGTTATTGCTAGGTGCCTATATTAGTAGCGGGGAGATAAAGGGCTCTGAAGGTGAGCTGGTCTTTCAGGCAGTCAATAATAGGTTGAGCTCTGTTTTTAAATCTGTCAAAAGCGTTACTGATTCCATTGATACCCCGCATACACTAAGCCAACTCATGGACTCGCTAGATCATCACTATAGCTCAGTTTATAGTCGGCAGCTCACAGATATGACAGATCAAGTTTATGAGTCAGCCAGTCGGCTTGGAATATATTTGAAAAGGCTAGATCGACTGGTTAACAAGGGAAGCGGTAAATTACGTTAGAGATCGTTGCTTGGTCCCGGGTTTTCAAAGGTGGCCCTACGATTTTACGCGCTGAATAGTTTAGGTTTTTACTGGGGTGGTATAGGTCGAGCACTTTGCTTGGGGGCGGGCGACCCCAGTGATGCACAATAGAGATTAAACAATCCGCTTTACTGAGCGCTCTCAGGCGCGTCGAGTGGCGAGCAATATCGAGGCGGCCCCCGACAGCAACACCGCGCAGATGCGGTTGAAGAGACGTTTGCCTTTGGGATCACTGAACCAGCGGCGCAGGTGCAGTCCAATCAACGCGTAGCCTGCCAGCGCGATCATCTCAAGTATCAAAAATAGAATCCCAAGCACTGCAAACTGCGGGGCAACGTCATGGGCCGGGTTTATGAACTGTGGCAGGAATGCTGTAAATATCAATATCGCCTTTGGGTTTCCAGCTGCAATTAGAAACTCTTGTTTCGCTAAACCTGCTATGTTTTTTGTTTTGATTTGTCTTGCCTCTTGCTGCTGTGATTTTGCCGTCCATAGCTTGAAGGCTAGATAAAACAGGTAGGCAGCACCAAGGATTTTTATTGCATAGAATACTAGTTCGGAAGTTTCGAGTGCGACAGCGAGGCCTGCTGCGGCCAGCGCTATCATGGCCGCGAACGCTATTAGTCTGCCTATGCCCGCCATGCATGAAGCCCAGAAGCCATATTGTGTGGCGTTATTTATTGAAAGTAAATTGTTTGGGCCCGGAGCCATGTTGAGCGCAAAGCAGGCTGGTATGAATATAAGGAGTGTCGAAATGTTCATGGGCGCACATTGTTCTTGTGAAGGTTGATCCAGACATCATTGATGAAGTCGTTTAAATTTTCAATCCCGGGTAGCTAAGGCCCTGACGTTCTCATGTGCTTTTTGGCGTAGCTGCTGAAGGATAATATATACTCTAGCTTTCCCGGTTGGAGTGGAATCAGGGCATGCAAACGTCTCAGGGTTTGGTCTACAGCTATCTTCGGTTCTCCGACCCGCGCCAGGCGGCTGGGAATAGTGCGGACAGGCAGGCGGAGTATGCGAAGTCCTGGGCTGCAGCAAGGGGGCTTACGCTAGATGAGTCGCTTTCTTTGAGGGATGAGGGCCTGTCTGCATTCCACCAGCGGCACATTAAACAAGGTGCCTTAGGCGTTTTCCTTCAGGCTGTTGACGAGGGGCGCATCCCGGTCGGCTCCGTCTTGGTGGTTGAAGGCCTGGATCGTCTAAGCCGGGCGGAACCCATACAGGCGCAAGCGCAGCTGGCCCAGATCATCAACGCGGGGATTACCGTGGTCACTGCGAGTGACGGCCGTGAGTACAACAGGGAAAGGCTGAAAGCGCAGCCAATGGACCTGGTTTATAGCCTTCTGGTCATGATTCGGGCTCACGAAGAGAGCGATACAAAAAGCAAGCGTGTGAAGGCCTCGATCAAGCGCTTGTGTGACGGATGGGTTGCTGGCCATTACCGTGGCTTGATCCGCAATGGCAGCGATCCTCGCTGGGTGCGTCTTGTCGATGGTCACTGGGAGCTGATTCCCGAGCGCGTGGAAGTTGTGCGGTTTGCCATAGAGAAGTATCGCGAAGGGTATGGTGCTGATCGAGCGCATGCGATGATGCAAGAGCGAGGTTTCGATACTTCCTATCTCGGAATCTCTCCCCAGCAGATCTATCGGTTGATCAAATTGGTGGCTTTAAAAGGGGCGAAGCAGATTTCCGTCGACGGCGAAGACTTTCTTCTTAAAGATTATTACCCACGGTTATTGTCAGATGTTGAATTTGACGAATTGCAATTACTGCGAGGTCAACGAAGCCGTCGACGTGGAAAGGGCGCCATTCCTGGAGTCGTGACTGGAATCGGTATTACCTACTGTGGCTACTGCGGCACGCCAATGACTGCGCAAAATGTGATGCATAAGGTTCGCTCCGATGGAACCTTGATGGACGGGCATCGGCGAATCATGTGCATGTCTTACATGAACAAAGGGGGGTGTGATGTTGGCGGAAGCTGCAGCGTGGCTCCTGTCGAGCGGGCTGTCATGTCATTTTGCTCCGATCAGATGAACTTGCTGCGCTTGCAGCAGCCCGTTGGACCGAGTGGTGATCTGCAGCAAGGGGTAATGATCTCGCGAAAATACGTAGTTGATCTCGAAGCGCAGCTTGGCCGGATTACTGAGGCTCTGGCATTGGGGGAGGGCGATGGAGTACTGCCGATTACGTTCCTACGAAAAGCCCGCGATCTAGAAGAGCAGCTGACTGCGGCCAAAGCAAAGCTGCATCAGGAGGAGCGAGAATTAGCCGGCATCGCCTCCAGGCAAAGGCCAGCGGATGCGAAGGTATGGTTGGATCTGGCTGCTGGTGTCGAGGCGCAAGAGGTCGAAGCGCGGGATAAGGTTCGGCAATTGATGATCGATACTTTCGACCGCATCGTGATTTATATGCGTGGTGTAGTGCCAGAGGGGCGGAGGGCTTGGTACATCGATGTCTTGCTGATTTCCAAGGCAGGACAGCGGCGATGGCTCAGGGTAGAGAGGAAGTCTGGAAAGTGGGCGGCCGGCGTCGACCGCCCAGACTGATGGTTACGCTGACTTCTTGTCGTCTATTGGGAGGCCGGGCGGGCTAGTGTGTACCACCAGGTGGCCTTGTCCCTCCCAGAAATTTTCCTGTACCTCGACGCATACACGCCAGGCGGCCCATGCGACATCTTTTCCGACTGCGAGAATGTTGCCTTGTTCGTCAATGATCGCCATCTGAGCAGGGGCGCCTGACTCGCTCCGGGCTGTGAACCCGGTGCTGACCGTCGCTGATAGTTTCGCGCCGGCGAGGGTGGGATTAGGCACTGCAGTTTTCATTCGTTATCTCCCCGGCGGGCTATGGTCCTTTCACTCAGTGCTTGTTTTGCGGCCACGTTGGCCATGTAGGCTGCCCACTTATCACCCTCTCGGTGTTGGCGGAGCTGGCTGCACTTCATGTGTCGACGGGTTGACCGACCTTTGCCGCAAACATCGCAGATGGCGGGCAAGTCGAGGCTGTGGGAGGCCATGGTTGGACGGATGCGCTCAGTCATAACTCACTGCCTCGCTGCCGTTGTTGATAGCGTCCTGGGCGGCTTGGTCGAGCATACGGTGCATCTGGTTGGTGCCTTGCTCGTCCTCACGCTGCAGTTCGTGGATGATTTCCTGTATCAGTAGCGTACCGTTCTGGATGCTGATCGGAGCGCCCATGTAGTCGACCGGCCATTCCGGTGAGCAAGTGACCGCATGCAAGAGGCACTCGGTGGTGATGCGGATAACCAGCTGGGCGCCTTCGATAGCGACTGATGGCAGCCCGTCGATTAGCTCGGCTGCTTTCGCGATGGTTGGAGTGAGGATGCGATCCAGCTCGTCAGCCACGTCCTGCATGCCAACAGCTGCTGCAGCATCCAGGGCTTGCTCCAGAAGCTCGCGTGGCACGCTGACAGGGTGCAGATCGTTGATCATGGCTGCACCTCCAGCACATGTCTGTGACTGAAGTGGCGGGCTTTTCCTGTCTTTACGTTGGTGCCGTACAGCTCGCCTGGGTTGCTCCAATAAGAGCCGTAACCAGTGATTTCCACAGTAATTAAATGACCGCCTACATCGGCCTGCACTTTGGTCCCCTTGGGGTATGTGTGCTGGACTGCGGCAGAGTACCGGCGATTAGCAAAATCAGCTGCCCTCATGGCGTCATGCGCGTCGTTCATGTCGACGGCCAGATCTGCAAGATCTGAAGTGTCGACCAGAATGGCTGAGTCGATCTGTTGCTCGCCGTTGCGGGCTGCATCCAACTTCGACTGGTACAGTCCGCCTGGGCCACACCAGACGGTCGTTGGTGTCAGTCGATGGGCGGCTAGCTCCGACATCTGCCGGAACACTTCTTGGGCTATCAGCTCTCTACTCATGTCGTGGAGGCTGCGAACGGATGAAAGTGCGTGCTCAAGCGAGGTTGCGGTGAAGATGATGTGTTGAGTGCGGCTCATGCTGCTTTCCCCGCTGTTGTGCCGATGGCCAGGGTTCTGCGCAGCTCGAAGTGGACGCGCAATGCGAGCGCCTGGATGTCCTGCTGTTGCTGCGTGGCCCGTTTGCAGCCTGGCTCGGTGCCTGGAAGGGCTTTCCAAGTCCTTTCGGCCAGGCGCAATGTCTCGGCCGTATTGATCAGCAGGTCATAGTCCGATCTGGTCACCGGCATGCCCTGATAGGACTGATCATCAGGAGACAGGAACCCGGCTTGCTGCAGGGCAGCCTCAATTGCCTGGGCCATTTGCCCGCAGGTGGCGTACGTACCGTTCTGCTCGGCCAGTGTTGCGTCCAGTGCGGCCTCGATACAGCTGGCGGCGGATGGGTGCGTATACCCCACGGCAGGCTGCGCGTGCGGGCGATTTTTAGCGATTAGCGTTGCATCAGCGGGCGGTGCCTCGCGCAGCTTGTCGTGGGGTATCAGTGCCTCGGCGAGGCTGCTGATGGGGGGAATAATGCCTGCTGCTTCGCAGCAGAGACTTTTTGTTTTTTGCGCGTCGACAACACGGACTTCGCGGAGCGAAGCGGGAGTTGCCTCACTAGAGTCCTGTGCTGTCGCGTGCCCGCTTCCCTCCGGGGTCAGGACTTGTGGTGGTATTCCCATGATGGGGAAGCGACTGGCAGCGTTCGACGGAAGATCAAGAAGCAAGCCGTGTAGGTGGTGGGCTCGGCCTGCTTTTCTGCCAAGAAAATAGGCGTAGGCATACAGTCCGACTATGAACGCGCTGATGACGATGAGGGCGATGACCTGTTGGGTGGTCATGGGTCTTACTCCTTGTGGTGTGCGGGCCGGTGGTGGCGGCCCTTGCTGGGGTGTTACTGCTTTTCTTGATCTGGCTGCCGAGACTGCTTTTCATCCGCCAGGTAAGCCCTGCTATCGATCAGGGCCGCCACATGACGGATGTGGGCGAACTTCAGGGCTTTCTGGCTGTTGTCCAGTGTCGTGATGGGCAAGCAGATCCGACCGACCTTCAGTTGTTCGGCAAAGGTGTCTTCGTTGAGGTTGCGGAAGTACTGCACGCGCACCTTGTCGAGTGGGATGAGCACATCGCCAAAGGTTCGGTACAGCAGTTCAACAGTGGTTGCATCAGGTGCGTGCGGCAGGCGCAGCGCGATTTGGTTGGTATTGCTCATCAGGCTTCGGGCTCTCCCTGAGCTTGTGGCGTGACGGATGGTGCCAGGTGACCTCGCAGTGCTTGCGTACCAGGTCGCGCCATTCTTCAGGAACCTCTAGGAGCGCTGCGTTGCGCTCCTCACGGGTCTTGAACTGGAGGATCTGGGCCGCGTACTGCCTAGGCCGCATAGCGCTTGTCTTCCGGTGGTGTCGGAAGTTGCAGGTCCAGACGTTCTGCAAGCCAGGGGATCCCGGCCTGCTTTACGCGTGTCGATTCGCTGTACTGCATCCCGGCTTCGGGGTGAAACCATTTGCCCTCTTTGGTCCGGAGGTACTCGCGGTCTCGGGTGGGGTAGCGGGGCAGGTTGCGTTCGTTCAGCAACTCGTTCTCGCGCATGCGGCTGATCAGCTCATTGCGGCTGATACCGAAGTGCTTGGCGGTCTGTGCAAGTGTGCGTTCCATGTCCACCTCCTAAGCCACGTCGGCGAGTACAGGCTCGACATGTGGCATGTCGGCTGTGTCCAGCTTGCCGTTGGCGATAGCTTCGAGGTGCGCCGCAACCTTTCGCGCACTGGCGAGGTTGTTCGCTGGCAGTGTCAGACTGTTCACCGTCGAACCCATGCGGATCACCACGGTGACCTGGTCGAGATAGACCTCAGTCTGCAGCGTTGCCTTGGCGCGCGCGCCGTTCGATTCGTCGCGAAGGATGTGGGTGAATTGCCCTGTCAGGTTGGTCTGCGCTTTAAGGCAGGCAAAGGCGTTGTGGCTCAGTGCGTAGCTCATGCCGCGTGCCCTCCATCGTGTGGAGGCGTGCAGTTTGAAGCGGGGGACGACGTAGGGCGTTTGGTAGTGACGAATGCGCAGCCGTGTTGCTTGGCCAGTCGCCGGACTTTGAAGGTTAGGTCGATGGTTGCGGCTGCTGGATGGACATGTAGTGATGCGGTGGCGTGCATGGTATTGCCTCACTCTGTGGTGGAAGAGTGAGGCAAATATCAACTTGTGGTTGTTTTATGTCAACTGGAAATTGATTTTTAAGAGGGCCGTGGGTCGATGGGTTGATCACTCGGGGATGAAGGAGCCCACGACCTTACCGCAGATGTGGGTCTCTTCCGTGATGTCTATGATTGGATACTGAGGATTTATGGGCCGCAGGAATTGACGTCCAGCATCTGACACAAGCACCTTGAAGGTCACCTCATTGGTCCTTGGTACCCTTGCTATGACACGATCACCTGTATGTGCCTCTACCTCTGGATCTACAAAAATGATGCAGCCGGTAGGATAGCTTCTCCCTGGCCCAGGGTTTGTCATTGAGTCACCAAGTACCTTTAGGGCATAACCGCTGTCGCTGATGGGGACTGGGCATGACAGCCAGCTATCTGCTTGGTAGGGCTCAAAATTTGAGATGGCTTCACACCATGCCCCTGCTTGAACCCAGGAAATTAGAGGCACCTTCCCGAAACGCTCCAATATTCCACTCACATTGGATTGAGCACCGACCTGGAGTTGGTGAACCTTACTGTTAGGTTCCTGGGCTTTAGGGAGTACCCCATACTCCAGCCATTCGCGGCGTACGTTCAGCCAGGCGCACAGCGCGGCCATGCTGTCAGCTTCCGCAATTGCCTCGCCATTCAGCCATTTACTGATGGCTTGAGTCGTTTTATGAACCCCGACCATCTTCAGGCGTTTGTGGACGTCCACGCCTCTGCCTCGGCTTCTAACACCGGCGTCGTCGAGGGCCTCATGTAGTCGCGCGCTGAAGGCTGCGCGTAGTTCATTTTTATCAACCATGGGTTGATGGTTGCACAGAGCTTGCGCAATAGTCAGTTGATCTATAATATCAACTACGGGTTGATAAAGGAGGTTGAAATGCTGCGGCCCGAAGATTTTCCGAATGCGATAGCGTTCGCTTTTGAAGCTGTTGGAGGTATCGGTGCTGCTGCCAAGGTATGCGGGATAAGTTATCAGGCTTTGAATAAATGGCGCCTGGCTGGCTCCTTGCCTAGGACGGATTACACCGGCGAAACGAATTATGCAGAGCGTTTAGCGAATGCTGCTGGACAAAAAGGTAATCCATTTGAAGTGTCCTGGTTGCTTGAAGTGGCGGCTCCTCAGAGACAAAGGCCGACATAGAAAAAAGGCGACCCGAAGGTCGCCTGGTTTCCCCCAGTAGTACCACCACAGCGCTACCGGGCCGCGTTCAAGGATGTGGTGCACACCACGAAACTACTGTCCTTGGACCCGGGGGGCCAGGCACAAGTGCCTGGGGTGCCGCCTTTCTCCACCACAGATAGGGCGGCGGGGTGCCAGTGATAGTCGGGCGACATCACTGGCAATGGCTCTTAACGAGCCATGCGGCGAGTGTATCACCACCGCTCGTCGCTGGCACTGGCAGCTTAAGTGGCGTAATGCCATGTGCCAGAAGCGAAGGCGAGTGATCGTCTTCCAAATCCGGCAGTAGCACCACGATGCTGCCGGTTCGCGTGATAGGTAGTCGGGCACACCACATAGGTCCACTCACCTTGATCGTAACGCCCAGGCAGGGAGCCTGGGTGTCACCTCCTTCACCACGGGAGGTGGTTGTATCGCCGGGGCTGGTCAATGGAGCGCCGTCCCGGCCTGAAGCCGTTTCTGCCCTTGATGGGCCGGCTATTGCACACCTACAACGCTATGCGGTGCTGGTTTCACCACAACACGCCGCAGGCACTGGCTACCGACAAGGACCAACGCCATGAGCCGAATTGCAATGAGCTGCATTGAGCGCGCCAAGCGCGAAGTGCTTCCGCTCGAACTCGCGCTGTACCACGCTGTGCGGGACTACACAGGCGGTGCTGCCGCCATTGCCGCCACCACCGGCCGTAATGCCACTACCCTCCAGCACAAGCTGTCTCCTACCCATCCCACTCATATTGTCAACGTTCAAGAATTCAGTGAGATCCTGGAGCTGACCAAAGACCCACGCATTCTTGACTCGATCCACGCCCTTGTTGGCGACACCATCTGGCAAGAGCTGTCTGATGCCTATACCCATGACATTCCTGAAACATTGACGATAGGCCTTGCCGAGTTCTTCCGGCAGGTCGCCAATCTGGCCGAAACCTGGGCCCGTAGCATCGGTGATGGAAAAGTCGACGATCAGGAGCTGGCTGAGATCCAAAATCAGGTGTTCCGAGGCATCCAGGGGCTGCTCGGCATGTATCGCCGTGCCGAGTACGTCAACCAGACCACTCGGGGGGATCGTCGTGGCTGATATCGCAGATCTGGCGAATGATCGCACCCAATGGCACCTGGACCTGGTTCTGTCGGCACGCTTGCCTGCGCCCGAGTGTGAGTCACTGGAAGATTGCGTTGGTTGTGGGGGCTCCATCCCTGAGCCGCGCCGGTTAGCTGTGCAAGGTTGCCAGCGCTGCATCGAATGCCAGGGATACTTCGAGAAGAAAGGGGCTCGCTATGCTGGATAAGGTTCTTGACCAGTTGCATGACTACGGCCTTCAGCCTGACCAGCCTTTGATCTTCGGCAAGCTGACCCGCTGCCGCACCAAGGATGACAAGGGCAAGGAAAAGAACGGTTGGTATGTGCTGCATGAGCATCTGGCCGAGAAGGGGCAAACCCTTATATTCGGAAGCTTTGGCGATTGGCGCCTGGGCGAAACGCAGAAGGTGAAGGCCGACGGCCGAGGGCTGACCCCGGACGAGCGTGAAGTGATGCGCGCCCGGCAGGCTGACGCCAAACGGCGTGCTGCCGAGATCGCCGCGAACGCTGCACGCCGTGCGGCCAAGCGTGCGGAAGCGCTGTTCAAGCGTATGCCCGAAAAGGGGCGTAGCGCCTACCTGGATCGAAAGCAGGTTGTCGGTTTCGGCGTCCGTTATGCGCCGAAGTCGGGCGCGGTGCTGGTTCCGATGCAGAATGCTCAGGACGCCATTGTCGGCCTGCAGGTGATTTTCCCGGCTGTCCAAGATGATACCGGGCGGGACAAGTCCTACTGGCCGCATGGCATGGCCAAGGATGGTGCTTTCCACATGATTGGTGGCCATCCTGAGCCCGGTGAGCCTGTGCTGGTGTGTGAGGGCTACGCCACCGGCGCTAGCCTGCACATGGCGACCTCCCAGGCGGTGGCCATTGCCTTCGATGCGGGCAACCTGATGGCGGTCGCCAAGCATATGCGTGAACGCTTCCCTGGTCGGTCCATCATCATCTGCCGCGATGACGACTGGAAGACCAAGCGGCCGACGGGCGAACCCTGGAACCCTGGTGAGGAAAAGGCCAACAATGCTGCGGTGGTTGTGGGTGGCCAGGTGGTCGGCCCGATCTTCTCGGCTGAGCGTGAGGTTAAGTGGACAGACTTCAATGACCTGCATTGCGCTGAAGGCCTTGAGGCCGTTCGCCGGCAAGTCACGGCAGTGATCAAACCACCGGCTACCGGTGGCTGGAAGGACATGCTAGCCAGGACCGAGAGTGGTGCCCTGATCGCCCATATGCAGAACGTCGAGCTGATCCTGGCCAATGATGAGCGCTGGAGCGGGGTGATCGGTTACAACGCCTTCAGCTCCAAGATCATGCGCCTTCGTGCAGCGCCTTATGGCGGTGTGCCGGGGGAGTGGAGCGACATCGACGACATGCGCGTGATGAAGTGGTTGGCTCAGCAGGGCCTGCGCGTGAAGGTCTCTCATGTGGTCGAAGCGGTCAGTGTCGTCGCGCACGACAATGCCTTCCATCCGGTATGCACCTACTTGGCCAAGCTCGAATGGGATCGTGTGCCGCGCCTGGAGCGCTGGCTGCATGAGATCTTCGGTGTTCCGCGGAATGAATACAGCTCCAAAGTGGGCAAGCGTTGGATGATATCGGCGGTAGCACGGGTTATGAAGCCCGGCTGTAAAGCGGACGCGGTGCTGATCCTCGAAGGTGCGCAAGGCGCGGGTAAGTCCTCGGCTTTGGGCGTCCTGGGCGGCGACTGGTTCATGGATACACCGTTCACCCTCGGGGACAAGGACGCGTTCCAGGCCATCCGAGGCAAGTGGATCGTCGAGCTGGGTGAATTGGACAGCTTCAACAAGGCAGAGAGCACCAAGGCCAAGCAGTTCTTCTCGGCATCCATCGACACCTACCGCGAAAGCTATGGACGAAGAACGAGCGACGTGCCACGCCAGTGTGTTTTCGCGGGGACCACCAACCAGGATGAATACCTCAAGGACGCCACCGGTAACCGGCGCTATTGGCCGGTCGCTTGCGTCAAGGTGGACCTGGAGGCATTGCGTCGTGTTCGTGACCAGCTGTGGGCTGAGGCCATGTTCTGCTACCAGGCCGGTGATATCTGGTGGGTGACCCGGGAGGAGGAAGAACTCTTCACTGCGGAGCAGGAAGAGCGCTTCGTGGTGGATGAATGGGAGGGACCGATTCTGAAATGGTTAGAGGAATCCCAGGCCGGCGAGACGGTCACCGGAAGCGACGTATTGGGGCAGGCTCTGAACCTGGACCCTGGCCACTGGGGCAAGCCTGAGCAGATGCGGGTGGGATCGATCATGCACCGCCTAGGTTGGCGGCGTCGCCGGCTTGCTGCGCTGCCGAAGAGCGGTAAGCGGCCTTGGGCATATCAGAAGCCTGATGGTTGGGGGCGCAGCGCCTTGGAGCAGTCCACGCAGCCGAAGGAGGAGTGCTTTTGATCAAGCACATCGACGAGATGCTGAAACTGTGGGCTCAGGAGCTCCATGCGCCGGAGCCCTGTCATTCGGCGGGCGGTGTTGGTAGCATGCTCGGCCTGTTGATCGAGTGTAAGGGTGACCTTGTACGTGGCACCCGAGGCAGCAAGGTGCTACTGGACGAGTCTGCGGACATCGAGATCATTGTGAACAAGCATCTGGCACCGGAGCTCTACCTGGTGGTTCGTGAGCACTACTGTAACGCCGACAGCGAGCTGTACCAAAAGTACCGGCACTGTGGGTGTAGCCGGGATACCTACTACAAGCGCTTACATGAGGCGCACGTTTGTATCGCAGGCTTTCTCTTGGGGCGAGCGGCATGATTCGCCATCAACGGTCCTACCGTCCCGCTGCTGTCCTGCCGCGTTTTATGCAGGTCAGCCTAGCTCAAGCCCGCGCAGGTCGCGGGCTGTCCCACCGTCCCACCATCCACACGAAGGCGCGCACATAGGCGTGTGCAGCGCATTACGCGCGCGTTGCGCGCAGCGTGCTTTTAATCTCTCTCTTTACACGGGGAAAGGTTAAAAACAGTCAGACAGTGGGACAGCCCTTGATTTTAAAGGGCTCCACAGGTCCCACCGTCACCACCCCTTTTGGGACCTATGGGGCAGCACCAAAGTGAAGCTAAGCCGGGAAGGTGTATTCTTCCGACATTCGACAGACATTCCCCGGACGTTTACCACTTATTGCCGGGTGGCATTAAAACTCGCTTGCTGCCACCGGAATCGACCTGTAAAAAGTACCCATCTTCGAGACGTGCGGGCGCACAAAGCGGCCCGCCAAACACTGAAAACCCCGGCCCTGGCGCCGGGGTTTTTGCATTTGGGGGGTTCGATGAACAGCGAGCAGCAAGCGTTAGTTGAGATGCCAATCTGGTTGGTGATCTTCCTGTCCCTGGTCGGCGGGGTGTCAGGCGAGATGTGGCGGGCCGACATGGCCGGCGTTAGCGGCTGGTTCATTTTCCGCCAGGTGCTGCTGCGCTCCGGTGCCTGCGTCGTATGCGGACTGTCGACCATCATGCTGCTGTACTCGGCGGGCATGTCGATGTGGTCGGCCAGCGCCATCGGTTGCCTCACGGCCACAGCTGGTGCGGATGTTGCCATCGGCTTGTACAAGCGTTGGGTGGCCAAGCGCCTGGGCGTCTGCGAAGTGCCGCCCCGGAACGGCGAACCTGGTCAGTGATCCGACCGGCAGCCCTGGTGGGGCGGGGGACCCTGGCGGTATGGCCGGGGTACGGGGCAGGAAACCCGCGGCTCTTCGTTAGCGGCTGGCTTTTCCACGTTGGTTGACAGTGGTTGACAGGTTGACAGCCCTTGGTTGACAGAGGTTTACATGACGTATCTCACTCGAACCGAGTACGCAAAAAGCAAGAAATGGTCACGACAGTACGTTGGTAAGTTGGTCCAGCAGGGGCGCCTGATTCTGACGGAGGCCGGTTTGGTCGACGTAGACGCAAGTGAGCAGTACCTAGCGATGACCAGCGACCCAGGGCGGCGCAACACGAATCCCCAAGTTATCCCGGTTGCAGCCCCGCAACCACCCCAACAGCTGACATCTGCACCTCCGCCAGTAGTTTCGCCCGGATACCAGCAGGCGAAAGCCCGGTTGGCATTGGCGCAAGCAGAGCTAACGGAAACCAATCTCCGTAAGACCAACGGCACGTTGGTAGAAGTCGAAGTTGTTGATAAAGCTGCTTTCGCCGCTGGCCGAATGATTCGCGACCAGGTTCTCTCACTTCCTGCTCAGTTAGCTCCAGAGCTCTCCGCGATATCTGATCCCTGGCAGATTGAACGGATGCTGGCCACTGCGTTGCGGCGTGTTCTTGATGACGCTGCATCTATGACTGCTGCTGAATTTGAGCAAGCCATTCACTCACAGAGCTAAACCCATGCAATTTCCATATGCAGATGGGGCGGCGGTCCACCATCTTGCGTATGCGCGAGGGCTTAAACCAGACCCCGAACTTTGGGTCGACGAGTGGTCCGACGAGTACATGCGCATTCCGCGTGATACCGGGGCCGCCGAGCCCGGCAAATACCGCACGGCGCGGACACCGTATGCCCGTGAACCCATGCGCTGCCTCTCACCAGCGCACCCCTGCAAGCGCGTCATCACCATGGTCGCCTCGCAGCTCATGAAAACGCAGATCGCCCTGAACTGGATAGGCGCGCTGATCCACATGTCGCCGTCCAACATCCTGACCTTGCTGCCGAGTCTGGCTCTGGCCAAGCGGGTGTCAGCGAGGATCGGTAAGACCATCGCCGCGACCCCCGAGCTGAGAGCACGTGTTGCTGCCTCTCGGTCACGGGATGCACGCAACACCATGGATACCAAGGAGTTCGAGGGTGGCACGCTTTACGCGACCACAGCTGGCTCGGCCTCCAACCTGGCAGAGCTGGCTGCGCGATTTATCTACGGCGATGAGATTGACCGCTGGGACATTGACGTCGATGAAGAGGGTGACCCTATCGATCTGGCTGAAACACGGGGCAGCACCTTTGGCCGCAATGCAAAGTTCTATTTCTCCAGCTCGCCGACCATCAAGGGGGCCTCACGCATCGCCGATCTGTTCGAGACCAGCGACCAGCGGTATTACTACGTGCCCTGTCCAACCTGCGGTCATATGCAGGTACTGGAGTGGGAGCGCCTTCTGTACTCCGCTGATTTCCAGACCGTCCACTACAAGTGCTCCTCACCCGATTGCGATGTGCTGATCGAGGAGCACCACAAGGGTGAAATGCTCACCAAAGGGGAATGGCGTTCGCACGCCCAGGGCGATGGGGAAACGGTTGGTTTCCACCTCAACGCTCTGTATGCCCCGCTTGGTTGGACCTCATGGGCTGATCTGGCCAAGCAATTCGAGAAGGCCAAACGTGCCCAGGACCGAGGCGACCTTGAGCCCATGCAGGTTTTCTACAACACCCGCTTAGCTAAGGTATGGGACAGTGCGGTCGAGCAGACCAAGGCCGAGGTTCTTCAGGCGCGAGCGCTGCAAGAAAACTATGTACTCGGCACCCTCACCGTTGGCGTTCTGGTGTTGACCTGCTCAGTCGACGTCCAGGCCAATCGCCTGGAGGTGATGGTCATCGGCTGGGGCGTCGGGATGGAACGCTGGGTTGTTGACTTCCGGGTGATACCTGGTGACCCAGCAGACCAACGGACATGGGATTTGCTCGATGAGCTGCTGAAAGCTCGATACCGCCATCCTTGTGGTGTTGCCCTGGGCATTCTGGCCACGGGCATTGACTCCGGTGGTCATCACACTCATGAGGTGTATCAGTTCTGCCGTGTGCGCCGCTGGCGCAACGTCTTTGCCCTCAAAGGGGCGAGCAAACCGGGCAAGCCGGTAATCGCCCAGCGGCCCTCGCTGGTGGATGTCACCTGGAAGGGCCAGACCGAACGCAACGGCGCCGAGCTGTGGATGATTGGTACCGACACCGCCAAGGACTGGATCTACAACCGCTACGGCTTCGAGTCGGGTCCCGGCGCGGTGCACTTCGCAAAGGACCTTCCCGACGAGTTCTTCCAGCAGTGCGTGGCGGAACGAAAGATCGCCCGCTATGTGAAAGGGTACAAGCGAATCGAGTGGGTCAAGGGCAAGGCCGACCGCAACGAAGCGCTGGACCTTCAGGTGTACAACTTGGCCATGGCCTATTACCTCGGGTTGCATCGCTACGGCGAGCAAGACTGGGACAAGCTGCGCCAGGCGCTGGCCCAGGCGAGTCTGTTTGATGAGCCGTCACCTGCAAAGCCACCAGTCATTGAGCACCAACACGATGACGACGATGAGCCCGACGACGCTCCAGTTTCAGCGACATCGCCACCAGCTCGGCCCGCTCCACGATCCACTCCACCGCCGCCTCGTCCGGCACCTCAACCAATGCAACGCCGCAGCTCCAGCAGCGGCTATCTGAAGAGACGCTGACATGGCATATACCCAGGCACACCTTGCGGCCGTCGAGCGCGCGATTGCGCGTGGCGAACGGGTAGTTCGTTACAGCGACCGCACCGTGGAGTATCGGACGGTAGACGAGCTGATCAAGGCCCGCGATCTGATCCGCACCGAACTGTCCCAGTCCGCCGGCCCGCGCTCCCGCGTGGTTCGGCTTTACCATGGGGGTAAGGGGTTGTGAGCGGCCGCTACATCTCCACGCGTTCGGGACTTCTGGTGCCCGAGCGGATCAAGGCCAGCTATGAAGGCGCTGCCGAGGGGCGGCGCTCCTCTGGTTGGGACGCCCCGGATACTGGCCCTAACAGCCTGATCATGCCGGCCCTTCGCAATCTGCGGTCACGTTCGCGGGCTGCGGTGCGCAATGATCCGTATGCGGCCAACGTCATTGATAAACGGGTCAGCAATCTGATCGGCACCGGTATCACGCCGCAGCCACGGTTGCTCGACAAGGCCCTGCGCAAAGCCATGCAGGAGCTGTGGGAGGACTGGGTGGACGAGTCGGACGCCGACGAGCGCACCGACTTCTACGGGCAGCAGGCCCTGGTGGCGCGCACTGTTGAGCAGTCTGGCGAATGTTTCGTGCGCTTGCGGCCACGCCGGCTGGAGGATGGCTTGGCGGTCCCGCTGCAGGTCCAATGTCTCGCGCCGGAGTTTGTGCCACACGACAAATTCGAGGTGACGCGCACCGGCAACACCATCCGTGCCGGTATCGAGTTCAATGGTATTGGCCGCAGGGTGGCTTACTGGTGCTACCGCAACCACCCCAGCGACAAGGCTTCGCTCAACGCCGGTTACAACCCGCTTGTGCGTGTCCCGGCCGATCAGATGCTGCACATCTTCGAGCCGTTGGAGCCTGGCCAATTGCGGGGTGTCCCCCGGCTGGCGCCGATCCTCAAGCGCCTGCGCAGCCTGGACAACTACGACGACGCGGTGCTCTTCCGGCAGGAGGTGGCCAACTTGTTCGCCGGCTTTGTTCGCAAACCGGCGCCGGATGGGCTGGGTGGCCCGCCAATGGACATGATCACCGGCGGAGCGGTTGTTCATGACCGTGATGCCTTCACTCCAATGGTGGCACTGGAGCCCGGCACGATGCAGGAGCTGGGGCCGGGCGAGCAGGTCGAGTTCTCCGACCCGCCCGACGGCGGCAACAACTACCCCGACTTTATGCGGCAGCAACTGATGGCTGCCTCCGCCGGCGCGGGTCTGCCTTACGAGCTGATGACCGGCGATATGCGCGGCGTTAACGACCGTGTCATCCGGGTGGTGCTGAACGAGTTTCGCCGCCGCCTGGAGCAGCTGCAGTTCTCGGTCTACGTCCACCAGCTGTGTCGCCCGGTGCGAGCGGCCTGGATGGACATGGCGGTGCTGGCCGGGGCACTGGACCTGGTGGACTACACCCTGAACCGCCGCCAGTACCTGCGGACACGGTGGGTGCCACAGGGCTGGGCCTACATCCAGCCAGTTCAGGACGTGCAGGCGCGCATGCTCGAAGTTGCGGCAGGGCTCACCTCTCGCAGCGAGATGTGCCTGCGCTCGGGTACCGATGCTGAGATCGTGGACGAAGAGAACGCCGCCGACATCGCTCGGGCGCATGGCCTGGGCCTCAAATACAACGGCTTGTCGGCAATCGATGACGAGTCGGATGATTCCGATGACAAGGGGAAAACATGAAACCGTTGATGCCGTTTCGCATCTTCAATAAGGCCAAGGCCCTCCCGCAGGTCGAGGATGGGCATTGGTATTCGATCACCGCAGCGACTGAGGGTGATGCCGACTCGAAGGTCATCGAGGTCTATGTCTACGGCGAGATTGGTGCCTGGGGCATCACTGCCAACCAGTTCATCCAGGACCTCAAGGCGATTGACGATGGCACCTCGCCGATTGTAGTGGCCTTCAACACCAACGGCGGCGACCTGTTCGAGGGCCTTGCCATCCACAACGCGCTCAACCGCTTGGGTGAGCGTTGCACTGGCCGAGTCGATGCCTTGGCCGCGAGTGCAGGCAGTGTGGCAGTCTGCGGCGCTCACCGAGTGGTCATGGCATCGAATGCCATGCTGATGATCCACAACCCTTACACCTGGGTTGGCGGTGATGCCGAGGATCTTCGTCGGGTGGCTGACGTGCTCGATCAGGCCTTCGAGGCAATGATCGCAGCTTACAAGGCCAAGGCTCCGAACATTAATGACGGAGAGCTGCGACGTTTGGTCAATGACGAAACCTGGCTCACGGCCTCGGAGGCCGTCGCGCTGGGGCTGGCCGATGAGGTCGGGAATGGTGTCAAAGTTCAGGCTTGCCTTGGGCATGGCGCGGCGATGGCGCGTTACCGCAACACCCCGCAAGCGCTGTTGGATCAGCTCAAGGCCAGTAAGGATGTGGTGACCGAGCCGGCTGATCCCGCACCCGAAAGCGAGCCTGCTCCCCCGGCGCCGAACGCAAGCGACTCAGCAGCCTTGGCCTTGATGATCACCCAGGCCTGCAGCAAGGCCGGGATCAGCAACCTGGTCGAGCCGCTGATTGCATCGACCAAGCTCGCAGACGAAGCCACTGTGCAGGCAGCACTGACCCGCGCCAAGTCGGTACGGGACCTCTGCGTTGCAGCCCGCTTGCCAGAGATGACCGCTGAATTCGTCCAGGCCGGCTTAGACGCAACGGCCGTTCGTGCGCGGTTGTTCGACAAATTGGTCGGTGGCGGCAAGGGGTTCGAGATCGACAACAGCCTGCCGCCAGCTGATGACCTGCCTGAGAAGGTCCAGGCGAAAGCACCCAACCCCAGCAGCATCTGGGCTGCCCGTCGGCAGGCCACACAATCCCGTCCCGGCCTAGGAGCCTGAACATGAGCAAAACCTATGTAGAACCGGTCCATGCCGGTGAATTCCTGCTGTCCGAGGGCGCAGGCAAGATCTCCCGCGAAGTGATCGAGTTGGCCCCTGGCGATGCCCTGGTGGCTGGCCAGGTGCTCGGGCAGCTCACAGCGAGCGGGCAGTTCACCCCGTACAGCCCTGAAGCCGAGGACGGCAGCGAAACGGCCAAGTGCATCCTGTTTGCTTCTGTCGCGTCCTCGGATGTGGTGCGCCGTGGGCGTGCTGTCGTACGCCTGGCGGAAGTGAGCGAAGCATTGCTGACTGGCCTCGATCCTGACGGGGAGAAGGCCCTGGCGGCCCAGTTCATCATCGTTCGCTAATAACGACCCCCTTTCACCCCAACCCCGCCTTGTGCGGGGTTTCGCATTTTTGGAGTGGCTCATGGCCGACATCGATATTTTTGAAGACAACGCATTCACCGTTCCAGCGCTCACCGCTGCCATCAACGAGCAACCATTCGTACCCGGCCGCTTGGCCGAGCTGGGGCTGTTCGAGGAGGAGGGCGTCACTACGTTGACTGTCCAAGTCGAGAAAGACGGCGAGACCTTGGCATTGGTGCCATCCGGTGAGCGCGGTACCTCGGGGCTGGCGGTCAACGGCAGTAAGCGAATCTTGCTCCCCTTCAACACTGTGCATCTCCCCGAGCGTTTCGCCATCAAGGCGGATGAGATCCAAGGCATTCGTGCTTTCGGTGAGCAAACCGAACTGCAGGCAGTGCAGGACGTCGTCAACAAGCGTCTGGCGAAGGCTCGTCGCCAGTTGGACGCTACGCATGAGTTTCACCGTATGGGCGCTCTGAACGGCGTGGTTCTGGATGCGGACGGTAGCACCGTGCTGCTCAATATCTATGATCGTTTCGGACTCCAGCCAATCGAGATCGAGATGGAGCTGGGTACCGCAGGTACCGATGTTCGGGTGAAGTGTGTTGACGCACTGGATGCACAGGAGGAGGCGCTGGGGGCGACTACCAGCAACGGTGCCCGAGCGTTCTGCGGCAAGAACTTCTGGCGGGCGCTGATCTCGCATCAGAGCGTTAAGAAGACCTACGAAGGTACGCAATACGCCGCTGCGCTGCGTGCCGATGGTCGCGAAGCATTCGAGTTCGGCGGCATCACCTGGGAACGCTATCGCGGCAAGGTGAGCGGTGTTTCCTTCGTGCCGGATGACGAGGCCCGCCTGGTGCCGGAGGGTGTTCCCGGCCTGTGCATCACCCGGTTCGCGCCGGCTGACTACATGGATACGGTCAATACCGAGGGGCTGCCTTACTACAGCCAACTGGAAATGATGCCTTTCAAGAAGGGTGTAGACGGTGAGGCACAGTCGAACCCGCTGCACCTGGTTACTCGCCCTCGCGCCATCATCCGCCTGAAGCGTTGACGATGGCTTTCCGCGATCTGATCGATGATGTGGACGAGGTGGTTTTCGACGTCCTAGCGGATCCGGTGGAAATCGAAGGCCGCCCCGTTCTTGGGATGTTCTCGGCGCCTTGGCTGCAGCCCAAGCTCGGCCAGATCAGAACCGCGCTGCGTGAGCCGCACCTGGTAATCCGGGTCGGTGATAACGCGGGTGTCGAGGTGAAGCAACGCGTCGTGATTGATCTGCCGCCAGAGGACGGTGGTGGCATCTACACCATCGCCGGCAGCGAGCCTGGAGGCGATGGCCTTGTGACGCTGATCTTGAGGAAGGCGGTATGAGTGTTGGTAGCTATCACAAGCAGTCAGCCAGCAGCGGGTTGATCTCGTTGCAACTGGACCCGCAGGCGCTCAAGGGCTTTCAGGAATTCACCAGACTGGTCCCCAAAGCGGCCCATGCCGCGCAACGACGGGCAATCAACAAGACGTTGCGTTGGCTTCGAACGCACGTCGCTCGGGAGGTAGGCCGCCAGGAGCGGATCGCTATCGCGGCGGTGAGGCAGCGGTTAAGGGCGTTCCCGGTGTCCGGGAGCGGTCAGGGCAAACTCTGGTTCGGCATCAACCCCATCGAAGCCAGTCGAGCGGGTAGGCCCCGGCAGAGCCGGACTGGCGTTTCGGTGGCGGGCCGCAAGTACCAAGGCGCGTTCTTCAAGACCGTGTACGGCGGCAATCCGGATATCTGGATCCGTACTGCAAGCAAGTACTTCGACGCGGACAGCTACCCGGATAGCGAGGTATCAGGGGGCGGTGGACGACGTTCTGGTTGGATCTCGGAGAACGACAGCCGCTTCCCGTTGGCCAAGGCGAAGATCTCCCTGGAGGACGTCCGGCCTCACTTCGAGGCTTGGACCAGTCGCGCGCACGAACGCCTGGTAGTCGTCATGGAGCAAGAGCTGAACTTTGAATTACAGAAGTACCTTCGGAGGTCAGGCAATGGATGAGGATTTCATTCCACTAGGCCAGGTGTACGCGGCCATGGAACGGCACATCAGGGAAGCCATTCCAGGCCTGCAGTATGTCGGGACTATGCCGAGCGGCATTGAGGTCGTCCCACCGCCTGCAGTGGTGCTCGAACTGGCAGGATTCGAAAGTGCCGAAGAGGACCCGGGGACGGGGCAGACTGCGGTCGATGCGCGTTTTGAAGCGCGCGTGCTTGTACCGGGGGAGGAAGACAAGTGCTTGCACATTGCTGCATTTGTGGCTGCTCAGTTGGCTGTGCTGCTCCGTATGCAGTCGTGGGGCTTGCCGGTGAGGTTCGCTGAGTTTGTGCGGGCCGAGCGCGATTGGAGCAGGCCGGAGTTGGACGGCTTTGCGGTTTGGGTGGTCGAGTGGACGCAGATCATTTACTTGGGCGAGGAGGAGTGGCCTTGGCCCAGAGAGCCCGGCCCGGTGCTGTTTGCCTTCGACCCGGACACCGGCCCCGGCAACGAGGACCAGTATGGTGCGCCGGAGGATCTGGTGTGACATACGTGACTGCGCAGCATGACCGGATGATGGCCGACCAGGTGATCAAGGGCTACGTGGTCGCCGTCGACCTGATAGCCGGCAGGCTACGCATGACGGACGGCAGCGACTGGGTCAGTGCCTGGGTGAAGTGGCATGCCCTCGCCGCCGGCAAGGCCCGCCATTGGCGGTCGCCCAGCTTGGGCGAGCAGGGCGCGCTGATCAGCCCGAGCGGTGACCCTGCCCAGGGCACGTTTGTGCCGGGGCTGTACGGCAATGCCGGCCCCCAGCCGGACAACCGCGACCATGTCGAGGTGTGGCGTTTCGATGATGGCGGCTCGCTGGTCTACGACTGGGAAGCCAACACCTACACCATCACCTTGCCCATGGGCACGGTCACCATCGAGGTCGGCGGCAGCAAGGCGGTTATCACCGACGACACGATCAGCGCCAAGACCACCACCCTGACGGCCGAGGCACAGGCCGCCACGATCAAGGCGCCGTCGATCACCCTGGAGGGCAACGTGCAGATCAATGGCGCGTTACGCGTAACGGGCGACATCAACGGCGGCGGGAAAATCATCGACACCGCCGGCAACACGGCAAATCACAAGCACTGACAGCCCGCTTTCGCGGGCTTTGTCTTATCTGGAGGGCCATATGGCTACTAAAGCGAGAACCGTTTCAACCGACGAGGCGGCCACCTCGGACGCTGGCGAAGCCTCTGCGGCATCCGCGCCGGCTGTCACCGAGGAAGTGGCGCAAGTCACCTTCGCCGACACCGTCTACACCTCGCGCTCGCTGTACTTGGCCAAGGGCGAGGACCTGCGCGAATTCAAGGTGGTGGCCAAGCATGTCAGCGTACCGGCCGATGACGCCGAGGCGGTGGCGTTCCTGGCTGACCACCCTGAGCTGCAGCGCCTGGACGGCTGACCATGATCGGCCTGGATCGCCGCACCGGCGAAGCTATCTCAGGCCTCGATCACCTGCGCCAATCCATTGAGGACATTCTGACGACGCCACTCGGCAGCCGTCGCATGCGGCCGGAATACGGCAGCAAGCTGCGGCGTTACGTCGACATGCCGGTCAACGAGGGGTGGAAAAGCGCGGTGCAGGCCGAGGTGGCTCGCTCGTTGGGCCGCTGGGAGCCGCGCTTGAGGCTGGAGCGGGTGGTGGTCACCTCGGTGCTTGATGGGCAGATCGGCATGACGCTGACCGGCGAATACCTGGGCAGCACTGCCGTCATGGAGGTAACCGCATGATCGACCTTTCCCTGCTACCCCCGCCCGACGTGGTGGAGAGCGTGGATTTCGAGGAGCTGTATCAGGAAACACTGGGCATCTTCCGCGAGTTCATGGAGGACCAATGGACAGCAGCTTTGGAGTCCGACCCGGTGGTCAAGCTGATGGAAGTCATGGCCTACCGGGAAATGCTCACGCGTGCGCGGGTCAACGCGGCGGCCAAGGCGAGCTTGCTGGCCTTTGCCAAGGGTAACGACCTGGTGAACCGCGCCGCTGACTACGGCGTGGAGAAACTGGTCATTCGCCCGGCTGACCCGGATGCGGTGCCGCCGATTGAGGCGGTGATGGAAGGCGACGAAGCGCTGCGCTACCGCACGCGGCTGTCGCTTGAGGCGCTGTCAGTGGCCGGTAGCAGCGGGGCCTATGAGTATCACGGGCTGAGCGCATCGGCCGAGCTGACCAATGTGTCGGTCGATTCGCCCCGGTTTATCGGTGCGGAATTGACGCCCGCCGTGCGTGCCCAGCTTCCCCCCGGGGCCATTGTCGTGGTCTGCGACTACGACGCTGGCCTGGCCAACCCGCTGCCCGGCGACGTGTCGGTGGCCATCCTGCCCAGCCCCATCAGCACCACGCCGGTGGCCCAGCTGGTCGCGAAGGTCAAGGCGGCCTTGTCTGCCGAGGAAGTACGGCCGATCACCGACCGACCCCGCGTGGCCGCCGGTTTGCCGGCTGAGTTCAAGGTGGAGGCCGAGCTGCAGATTGAAGAAGGGCCAGACCCGGACGTGGTGAAGGGCACGGCACGGGCTGGCCTGGATGCTGCTATCGCAGAAGCGCGCCGCCTGCAGGGGCAGTTGCCCCTGTCGGCCATCTACGCCGCGTTACACGTAACGGGGATTCGTAGCGTGACCTTGAAGCAGCCAGCGGCCGGGGTGGTGTGTGATAAGCGGCATTACCCCAGCTGCACCTCGGTCACGCTGACGGCGAAGGTGGTGGCATGAGCTTGTTACCGCTCAACGCCACCCAGCTGGAGCGTGCCCTGGAGGCGGCCGCCGACCTTGGCCTTGACCCGGACGTTATCCGGGGCGTGGCCGACTCGGCACGTTGCCCGCCGAACTTCCTGCCCTGGCTGGCTTGGGCGTGGAAGGTCGAGGGCTGGGAAGCGGCGTACACCGACGAGCAGCGACGCGCGCTGATCCGCGAGGCGATCCCGGTTCACAAGACCAAGGGCACGGTCGGCGCAATCCGGCGTGTGCTCAAGGCCGTGCGGGTGAACGCGGATTACAAGGAGTGGCGCGAGATTCCCAACGCCGCACCGTACACGTTCCAGGTCACAGCCTGGGCCAACGATAACCGGCCGGGTGAAGGCTCGATCATTTCACCGCAACTGGAGGAGCGCCTGCGCGCCCTGGTCGACGCGACCAAGAACGAGCGCAGCCACTACACCTTCCGGCTCGGTGCGCGTTTCGACGGCGGCCTGGTGGCGGCCAATGCGTCCCGCTTGCAAGGCTGGGTGCGTCGGTCGGCAGACGTGCAGCCGATCCCGCTGCCGCTCTTTGAGCAGCCGATGGGGCTGGTGAGTGTTTCCCGGCATCAGCAGTTGCAGCGGCATTCTGCCGAAGCCCAGGCGGTGCCGTTACCGCCTTCTGAGCAGGCCATATCGCTGGCCAATGCCACCCACGCGCGCTGCGTCTCCCGATGGTCTGTCGAGGCGCAGGGCGTGCCGATCCACCACGAAACGGGGCTGCTGGCCGCCAATGCGGTCACCGCCCGTACTGTCGTGCGCGTCACGATGGAGGCTGTTCTATGAGTACCGCTTTAAAACCCCTGATCACCAAGGCCGGCCTGGCGGCGATCTGGAACGCAACGAGCACCGGTGTGCAGGCTGAAATCGCCTACATCGGCCTCGGTTCTCAGGGGTACACACCTACTGTCGACCAGAAGGCGCTGCGTGCCCAAGTCGTCAAATACCCAATCTCCGGCGGAGAAAAGCTAAGCAGTTCGCTGATTCACCTGACGGCTTTGGGTGATGACGACAAAGCCTTCTGGGTCCGCGAAGTCGGCATCTACTTTGCCGACGGCACCTTGTTTGCGGTGTGGTCGAGTCCCGATACGCCACTGACCTACAAGGCCGCCGGTACCGAGCTGCTGATGGCTTACGACCTGTCGCTGGAGGCGCTACCGGCAGACAGTGTGACCATCGTTAGCACAGCCGCCGGGCTCAATTTGACCATGGCTGCCCCGATTGTCGCCATGGCCACGTCCTTGATCGCCGAGCAGCTGCGCAATGTTCTGCAGCAGGAACAGGTCGTTACGCAGGAGCGTCGCCAGGAAGTTGCAGGCAATCAGATCAGCGAGCTGCTGAAACGAATGTCGTTAGCCGAGCAGGCCCATACCGAGGCGCGTGATGGACTGTTGAGCGCAGCAGTGGCCAATGCCACGGCAATCATTTCCCTTCAAACCATCGTCATGAAACATATTCACGGAGCTTAGACCCCTATGAGTCTTGAATCTCAAGTTGCTGAACTGTCCTCGACTTGCAAACAGCTGATTGATTATTTCAACGGGAAAGTGGCGGCCATTAACGCCGCTGTATCGGCTGCTGTGGCCGCTGCGCCCGCGATCAGTCGTACGTTCTACGTCGACTCTCAAACCGGAAGTGATGAAAACCTCGGTACTCGCGCAAGCCCGTTCAAAACCCTGCAGCGCGCGGTGGATTCGACACCATCAGGCGGGAATCTCGATGTAACCCTGCTGCGGGATTACGCCCTGGACGTCAGCGTCATGATGAAAGGTCGGCGTCTGATGGTGCGCTCCGAGCTTGAGAGTCCCTGCAAGCTGATTCTGAATGAGTTCACGACAGCCGACGGGTTGGTGCGGATGGGGTCCTTCTGGCAGGCCAATCATTCGCCGCTGGAATTTGCCAACCTCACCTTGGTGCTGCCGGCATCGTCTGCAGTCGTTGATCGTTACTGCGCGCTGACATTCTCCAGTGGTTCGACCGCGCCGCTGATGTTGTCGCTGCGGTTCTTCAACTGCGGCCTGGAGCTTCGCGGGACCTTCCGGGGCTTTCTCATTGGCCCCGAATCCTCGGTGGTCGGCCTGGGGGTCACCAATACCACTATCCCTGCTGCTCTGGCCGGCCGGATTTTGCCTAGCGTAGCGGCCGGGACTGAGTCCAAATCGCTGTCGAACATCATCACCAACGTTCCTACCCTCTGAGGCAATCATGCAAAAAAATAACCTGAACATCCTGTTTGGCGACGGCAACTATCTCGGTTACAACTTCGAAGCACTTCCGGTTGGTGCGGCCCTGCTGGTCGCGGCGCAGCAGATCGAGCAGGCGGCTGACCAGGCGCGCGCGTCGGTGCTGGGTGACCCGCTGCGTGCGGTCGAGAACCAGATGGCCGAAGCCGACGCCAAGGCGTTCATGGTGGCCGGTTTCGACGGTCTGGTGCCGGCGACCGTACAAGCCGTGGTCGACGCGTCCGAGGTTTCGCCCCAGGCTGCAGCCGAGCTGATCTTGGCCGAGTCGGCAGCCTGGCGCGGTGCGTTGTGCGAGATTCGCGCAGCCCGTCTCAAAGGCAAGCAGGCCATGCTCAAGGCCACTACTCACGCCGAGGCCGAAAGCTACGCCGACACCGCAATCGACGCGATTCGTGCGGTCTCCAAGGCCTACGCCGCCGCCTGATCCCCTCCCAGGCAACAACGTCACCCCCTGAGGCCGCACTGCGGCTTTTTTTGTATCCGGGCCGCGCACTGTCGCGGCCTGGTGCTTTCTGGAGCATTCCCATGGCTGGATTCTTTCACGGCGTTACCGTAACGCTCGTTGACACCGGTGCGCGCAATATCGCGCTGCCGTCCTCCTCGATCATTGGCCTGGTCGACACCTTTACCGAAGGTGCAGGTGCCACGGCCAAGTACAACGACCTGGTGCTGATCACCAACGAGCGCGAGGCGGTGGCCGCGTTCGGTGAGGCCTCGGCCATCACCAAGGCCTGCCGGGCCATCTACACCCGCGCCAAGGCAGTGATCGTCTGCTGTGGCGTGGCCAAGGCCACCGATGCCGCCGCACAAACGTCCTCGATCATCGGCGGAGTGCTGGCCAACGGTAAGCGTACCGGCCTGCAGGCACTGCTCGACGGTAAAAGCCGCTTCAACGCCCAGCCGCGGCTGATCGTGGCGCCCAAGCACAGCGCCACCCAGGCGGTGGCCACTGCCATGGATGCCTTGGCGGCCAAGCTGCGCGCCATTGCCATTGTTGACGGTCCCGGTACCACTGACGAGGCCGCCATGCTCTACGCCAAGAACTTCGGTTCTAAGCGCATCTTCATGGTCGACCCCGGCGTGCAGCAGTGGGACACCACCGCTGACGCCACTGTTGATCAGCCCGCATCGGCCTGGACGGCTGGCCTGTTTGCCTGGACCGATACCGAATACGGCTTCTGGGCCTCGCCGTCCAACAAGGAATTCGTCGGCATCACTGGCACCACCCGCTCGGTGGAGTTCCTGGACGGCGACGACACCTGTCGGGCCAACCTGCTGAACAACGCCAAAATCGCCACCATCATTCGCGACGACGGCTTCCGCTTGTGGGGCAACCGCACACTGTCCAGCGATGCCAAGTGGGCCTTTGTCACCCGCGTTCGCACGCTCGACATTGTGATGGACGCGATCATGTACGGGCATAAGTGGGCAGTCGACCGCTCGATCACCGCGACCTACGTCAAGGACGTGACGGAGGGGCTACTGGCGTTCATGCGCGACCTCAAGAACCAGGGCGCGATCATCAACTTCGAGGTCTACGCCGACCCGGTGCTCAACACGGCCAGCCAGCTGGAGCAGGGCAAGGTGTATTGGAACATCCGTCTCACCGACGTGCCGCCGGCCGAAAACCCCAATTTCCGTTTCGATGTCACCAACCAGTGGCTGACCGAAGTGCTCAACGCTGCCGCCTAAGGAGACCCCGACATGGCATTCATTCCCCAAATTCTCGCCAACACCAACCTGTTTGTGGATGGCAAAAGCTTCCAGGGCGATGTGCCCAGCCTGACCCTGCCCAAGCTCGCTCTCAAAATGGAAGAGTACCGCCCAGGCGGTATGGATATGCCGATTGAGATGGACGTGGGCATGGAGAAGATGGAAGCCAACTTCACCACCACCGGTGTGCGCAAGGACTCCCTCAAGTTCTTCGGCCTGGCCGACGGCAACGCCTTCAACGGCGTTTTCCGGGGCTCGTTCAAGATCCAGAAGGGCGAAACCCTCGCGGTCGTCGTCACCTTGCGCGGCACCCTGAAAGAGCTGGACATGGGCGACTGGAAGGCCGGCGACAAGGCCGAGCTCAAGCACGGTATTGCCGTCACCTACTACAAGCTCGAAGTCGGCGGCGAGGTCATCTACGAGATTGACCCGGTCGGCATGAAGCGTGTCATCAACGGCACCGACCAGCTGGCCAGTCAGCGCGCCGACCTCGGCCTGTAACACCTTTCCTCCCGCAACCCTTTCCGAATCAAGGACACTCTTTCATGAGCAAGCCAACCCCGAAGTACCTGACCCTGACCGCTGAAAACGTCACCGTTCGCCTGTCCAAGCCCACCACCCTCAATGGCGTGGATCAGGCCACCATCACCCTACGTGCGCCGACTGTGAAGGATATTCGCAGCGCGGGGCAGACCTCGGACGGCGACGATGAGCAGCGCGAGCTGAACCTGTTCGCCTCCCTGGCGGATGTCGGCATCAAAGACCTGGAAGGCCTCGCCTATAAGGACTACAACCGCATCGCCACTGGTTACAAATTTCTGGTGCAAGAAGACGAACTGTAATCCAGACACCCTCAAGCACGCTGCCAAGCGTCTCGCGGCCGAGCTGCATTTCTCGGCCGCTGAAATCATGACCATGTCGTATGCCGACATGGTTTGGTGGCTTACCGATTGAGCTTGCACAGGGGGTAGCCGATGGCAAGCAAGGTAGCGTTATCGCTGGTGGTCGGCGGCGCCGTCGCGTCGTCACTCGGTGCCGCGTTCAAGACCGCCGAAAACGGCATCCAGAAGCTGGAAGCCAAAGGTAACAAGGCCAAGGTGCTGAAAAGCACCATTGGCGAAACCATCAAGCTGCGCGAGGAGTGGAAGCGCGCGCACGACAGTGGCGCAGCCGGTGCCGACAAGCTGCAGCGCAAGCTGGACAGCAACCTGGATGCCTTGCGCAAGCAGGGTATCGAGGTCGGCAGGCTTGGCCGCGAGTATCAGCGCCTGGGCCGCGAGGCGCGGGCCGCCGAGTTGCAGATGAAGGGCCACCAGCAGCTGCAATCGGGTAAGGAATCGCTCAAGTCGAATATCGGCAAGGCGGTGGTGGCCACGGGCATGGCCGCTGTGCCGACGATGATCAGCGCGAACTATCAAGCGGTCATCCGTGACATTGCGATCAAGGCCGACATTGCCAACAAGCCCGAAGAGCAGCAGCTTAGCCGGACGGTGATCGACACGGCCAAAGACACGGGCATGTCGCGCAATGACGTGGCCGACCTGGTCAACCAGCTGGTCGGCGCCGGCATGGAGCTGGACAAGGCGCTGTCGTATGCGCCGGTCGCGGCGAAGTTCGCGGTGGGCCAAGGCGCTTCGGGCGTCGACACCGCGTCGATGATCCAGGCGCTGGAGCAGAACGCCAAAATCAGCGATCCGAAGGTCATGCAGCAGGCGCTGGAGGCTATCGCCTACCAAGGCCAGGCGGGCAGCTTCGAGGCCAGCGACATGGCCAAGTGGTTCCCGCAGCTGCTGGCCGGCATGGAGAAAAACGGCATCACCGGGCTGGATGCGGTGACCTCGCTGGGTTCCATGCTGCAGGTCCAGATGAAGACCGCCGGCAGTTCCGACGAAGCGGCGAACAACTTCAAAAACTGGATGGAGAAGATTGGCGCCGGCGATATCAAGAAGGCTTACAGCGATGTTGGCATTGATTATCAGGCGTCACTGAATACCGGCCTGCAGAAGGGCATGAACGTCATTGAGGCGTCGATGGCCCTGGCCATGCGTTACGTCGAGAAGACCGACCCGGCCAAGGCCAAGCAGATCAAGGACGCCCAGGCCAAGATCGACAAGGAGGTCGACCCGGAGAAGGCCAAGGCGGCGCTGGAAGCCCTGGAGAAGACCCTGCGCACCGGCGATATCTTCGCCGACATGCAGGTCAAGGCCGCGCTCACTGCCTACGGGCAGAACCGGGGCCTGTACGAAGAACTCAAGGCCGACTCCAAGAAGGCCTCGGGCATCCTCGACAAGAACCTGGCTGAGCGCCGCGAGACATCGGCGCAGCAGTGGGCCGAGCTGGGCCAGGCGGTGGACGATTCAATGCGCAGCATTGGCGATGCCATCCGCCCGGCCACCGACATGGCGGCGCAGGGGCTGACGAAGGTCGCCCGTGGCATCACCTCGCTGTCGGATCAGTTCCCGTCGATTGCAATGGGTATTGGCGGCATTACAGCGGCAGTAATTGCATTCATGAGTGCGCGCAGCGCACTGCGGATCGGTCGGGGGGTGTTCAACATCGCGCGCGGCCGTGGCCTGGAAGGCATGGCGGGGCGCGTGGGGCGTGCTGAGCGGGCGCCGATCGAACTGCCCAAGACCGGTAACAAGGTGGTCGACACCGGCCTGGGCCTACTGGGCAAGGTGTTTTCGGCGGGCTCGAAAGCGCCTGGCCAAGCCGATGACCCCGGCGCCGCCGCCAACGACACCCAGCGCGTTTTCGTGGTCAACGCCGATGCTATCGGCGGGATTGGCAGTAGCGTTGCAAATGGCGGCCCTGGAGGGCCTGCAAGGGGTAGTCGCAGAAGTCGTCGCCGGGAGCGTCGGCGCGCAGCGCGACAGGGCACTGCGGTACGTCCTGCACCTGCCGTCGAGGCCCCAAAGCCGCCCAAGGCAGCCGTGGCCAAGGTTCGGCCGGTAACTGCAGCGTTGTCGGCCCTGACCGCCACCGATGACCTGGGCAAGGTGGCGCGCTCGGTGCGGGGTGTCTCGCGTCTGGCCAAGAATCTGCCAGGAGGCAACATCATCGATGCCGGTGCGGCTGCGATCGATGTCGCGCTGAACGCTGAGACCAAGGACGAAAAGGCCGAAGGTTATGGCGGCGCCGCCGGTAGTCTGGCGGGCACCCTTGCCGGAGCTGCAGCCGGGGCCGCGATAGGCTCAGTGGTGCCTGTGATCGGTACCGCAGTGGGCGGTGCTGTCGGCGCCGTCCTAGGCGGTATGGGGGGCGAGTCCTTTGGTGGCTGGCTGGGCAAGCGCTGGTTTGGTGATGAGTCGGCCGATGGCCAAGCCGAGCCGGAATCGCCGCCGGCACTGGGTGAAGCGTTACGCGTAACGATGATGCCGGCCAAGGAAGTCGAGCCTGAGGCCGCTACTGCGCCGACCAAGGCTGATCCAGCGCCTGCAGTGGGCGATACGGTGCGCAATACGACCAAGCCCGCACCGGCGCCGGTGGAGCCGCTGGTGTCGGACGGTCCGCGCGACCAAGCGTCGACAGACCCATTCCAGGTGCCGGCACTGACGGCCGGCAAAGTGCGGTTCCCTGGTGCTGATCTGGTGCCGCCGAAGGCTGCGCCCGAATCACCTGCAGCGCCCGAGGCGCAACCCGAACCGCCTGCGCCGAAGTTGGGCGATACGGTGCGGGCGACCACGACGCCGCCCCCGGTGCTGGATAGTCCGAGCGATCAGGGGTCGAAAGATCCGTTCATGGTGCCGGCACTGACGGCCGGCAAAGTGCGGTTCCCTGGTGCTGATCTGGTGCGGCCGAAGGCTGATCCCGAATCGCCTGCAGCGCCCGAGGCGCAACCCGAACCGTCGCCGCCGAAGTTGGGCGACACGGTACGAGAGGCGATTGCCCCGGCGCCGGTGGACCCGGCTGTGTCATATGACCCGCGCGACCCAGCGTCGAAAGACCCGTTCCTGTTGCCGGCGCTGACCGCCAACAAGGTGCGGTTCCCTGGTGCTGGACTGGTGCGGCCGCAGGCTGAGCCCGAGTCGTCTGCGCCCAAACTGGGGGCTGCTGTGCGGGAAGCCGCACCGGCCCCGGTACCGGCCAAGCCCGAGGTGTCGTATGACCCGCGCGACCCTGCATCGAAAGACCCGTTCCTGGTGCCGGCGCTGACGGCCACCAAGGTGCGGTTCCCTGGTGCCGATCTGGTGCGGCCGCAGCCTCAAGCCCTGCCGCCGGCCGGGCTGGGTGATGTGGTGCGGGAGATGGCCAAAGCGGCGCCGCCGGCGCCCAAGCTGCCGGAGGTAGCCCCGGCAGCCAAGGCAGCCGAACCGCCGCCGGCGCCGAAAGTGGACAACACATTCACTTTCGCCCCGAACATGCCGCTCACGGTCCACGGCGATGTTAAAGACCCGAACCAATTGCTGAGCGAAATGGCGAACGGTATGCGCGGGCTGTTTGACGCCTGGCAGCGCGAGGTGGCAGCGCGCACAGCCTCGTCGCAGTTGTTCGATCAACCCCACGTTTAAGGAGGGCCTATGGCCTACATGGAGCTGCTGGAGTCGTCACTGTCCAGCCTGGTTGCAGCGGGGGAGGCCGGCCGGAAAAGCGCCGACGGCATGCTGGCACCGCTCAACGGCGCTATCAGCAGCATTACCGGTGCCGCGTCCGAGCTGGAGAGCATCCCGTTTCTACCGCCCGAGCTGGGCGCCAAGGCAGGCCGACTGGTGCGCAGCATCGGCGTTGCGCAAGCCCGTGTCGGGCAGGTGACGTCGATGTATAGCCGCGCCGTATCGGGCGTCAGTCAGGTGCAAGAACGCCTCGGCACGTTCAAGCAGATGGCCAGCAAGGTGTCGTCGGAGGTCGGCCGGGTGGCTGGCAAAATCAGCCCCTCGCTGTCCAACATCCTGCCCAGTGGCGGGCTGCTGGCCTCGGCCACGCCGACACCGGAGGCTGTGGCGCCGTTCCCGCACCTGCTGATCATCCAGCCGCATGAACCCAACGCCCAGCCGTATTACTTCAACCTCGGCACGGCCGCGTTTGACGAACTGCGCCGGCAGGCGTCGTTTCGTTGGCAGGGCCAGGAGCGCCTGCGCCGCAGTGTGGCGCAGCAGGCCGTGGGTCTGGGTGAAGAAAAGATCACGCTCAAGGGCGCGATCTTCCCCAACCACAAGGCCGGGCTCAAGCAGCTCAACACCCTGCGCTCCATCGGCCGCAACCTGCGCGCGTTGAACCTGGTGACGGGCTACGGCGAGGTGCTGGGCGACTGGTGCCTGGTCAGCATCGAGGAGGAACAAAGCCACCTGTTGCCGGGCGGCATCCCTCGAAAACAAGGCTTTACCCTGGAGTTTGTGAGCTATGGCAACGACCTGCAGAACGTCTGACGGTGATCTGCTCGATGTGATCTGTCAGCACCATTACGGGCACCTCAACGGCACGGTCGAGGCCGTGCTCGATGCCAACCCGGATCTGGCCAGGCAGGCGCAGCCATACTGCGCCGGCCTGCTGATCCTGCTGCCGGATCTTCCGGCGCCTGCAGTCGAGCTGCTGCAGCTGTTCGGCTAACCCGCGTTACGCGTAACGAACCCCGCCAAGTGCGGGGTTTTGCATTTCTGGAGCCCTGCATGAAACCCACGTATCAAATCGTCGCGGATGGCAGCGACATTACCGCGCTGATCAATGACCGTCTGTTGCTGCTGCGCACCTCGGACAAGCCCGGCATGGAGTCGGACGAGTTCGAGCTGCGCATTGATGACCGCGATCAGGCGGTTGCGCTGCCTGCGCGCGGTGGCAACGTGGTGGTGATGATGGGCTATGAGGGCCAAGGATTGACCCGTATGGGGGCCTACACCGTCGACGAGGTGGAGTTGAGCGGCCCGCCCGACACCATCGTCATTCGCGGCAAGGCCAGCGACATGCGTGGCAGTGGCAAGACCGTGCGCAGTGGCAGCTGGGAGAACGTGCCGCTGTCGCAGATCGTTGGCGAAATCGCCAAGCGCAACGGCTGGGAGGTGTCTTGCCCGGTCGACACCAAGGTCGAGCGCGTCGACCAGCGCAATGAGTCGGATTACAACTTTGTCACCCGCCTGGCCAAGCAGTACGACTGCACCGCCAAGGTGGCCGAAAGCAAGCTGCTGGTCATGCCGCGCCAAGGCGGGCAAAGCACCACCGGCAATGCGCTGGCGGTCATCACCATCAACAAGACGGACGTTTCCCGCTATCAGTTCCGCCTCGGTGATCGCAACTCGCAGAAGGCGGTGAAGACCCAGCATCAGGACCCGAAGACGGGCAAGTTGCAGGTGGTCGAGCTGGCCAACGAGGAGTCGCCGGACGGCCTGCCGCCGGTGCACACCGACCGTCATGTCTACCCCAACAAAACCGCTGCCCAGCAGGCCGCCAAGGCGCGCCTGGCTGCGTTCAATCGCAGCACCGCCGGCGTGCGGCTGGAAATGCCCGGCCGCACCGACCTGTTTGCCGAACGCTCGATCAACGCCCAGGGCTTCAAGCCGGGGCTCGATGGCGAGTACCTGGTGGACGGGGTCGAGCAGGTATTCACCCAGTCCGGCTGGACTACGACCGTCGAGTGCAACGGCGGCAAGAAGGGCAAGGCCAAGGCTTCGGGCAAGAAAATGAAAGATACCAAGCCGCTCAAGGTTGAGCAGCTGTAACCCCACGGCCGCATGCGGCCCTGACTGGAGACCTCAATGGCTATCTCAATTCAACAGCTTCAAAAGATTCTCCCTAACGCCGGCTCGAAAGCCGGCGTTTTTGTTCCCGGGCTCAACGCCACCATGGGTAAGTTCGCCATCATCACGCGTCTGCGTATGGCGGCGTTTCTCGCCCAGATCGGGCACGAGTCCGGGCAGCTGCAGTACGTGCGTGAGCTCGGCAATGACAAGTACCTGTCGAAGTACGACATCGGTCGCCTGGCTCAGCGCTTGGGCAACACACCTGCAGCAGACGGTGATGGCCAGCTGTATAGAGGGCGTGGGCTCATCCAGGTGACCGGCCGGTTTAATTACGAAGCGTGCAGCGAGGCCCTGTTCGGTGACAGTCGCCTGCTCAATACCCCCGAGCTGCTCGAGCATCCGGTCTACGCATCGATGTCGGCTGGGTGGTTCTGGCAGAAAGAGGGCCTGAACAGCTTGGCCGACAAGGGCGACATCCTGGCGATCACCAAACGTATCAATGGTGGTGCCAACGGTCTGGAGGATCGCAAGGCGCTCTACAAGCGAGCGCTCGAGGTGCTGCAGTGAGCGCCTGGGCCACCCGTCTGGTCGCCGTGGCGCTGCTGCTGGCTGCCAGCGCTGGCGGCGCCCGGGCAGCCTGGGTTTGGCAGGCCAACGCCTACAAGGCGCAGCTCGCTGATCAGGCCGATGACTTCGGCAAGCAGTTGGCGGAGAAGGATCGCGCGCACGGTTTAGAGCGAGAGAAGGCTGCAGCAGCAGCGCTTGATCAGCTGGCTGAAGAACAGGAGGCGCGGCGCGCCCTGGAATCCCGCCTGCAGGTCCAGGCACAAACGCACTGGAAGGAGATGGAAGATGCTCAACAAACTCAAGCTCGCCTGCGTGACCGGCTTGCTACCTCTGATCTGCGGTTGTCAGTCCTTGTCGATGCAGGAACCTTTACCGGCCCGGGTTGTGACGGCGGGGTGCGAGAAACCGCCGGCACCGGAGGCGTGGTACCTGGCGCCGTACGCGCCCAACTTGACCGAGCGCATGCTCAACGAATTGTCGCCATCACCGACGAAGGCGACCGGGGGCTGATCGCACTGCAGGCCTGCCAGGCCTACGTCCGCGAAGTCACCAAGCAGTAAAGAGGCGAGCCGGGACGGATGCGTCAACATCCAGCCCGGCCCGCCGAACCCGCAGACCTTTCCTGCAAGTCCAGCCGTGGCCTCTGCCTTGTGCACAAAGCGCGGCGAGCCTAACACCTGTTTATCCATACAGTAAAGACTTGCAAACCTATGACCTCTCCAATTATCCCCTGGATGGGTGGCAAACGCCGCCTGGCCGACCGCTTGATCCCTCTCTTTCCCCCTCATGAATGCTACGTCGAAGTCTTCGCCGGCGGTGCCGCTTTGTTCTTCATGCGTCCCCAGCCCGCTCCGGTGGAGGTGCTGAACGACCTCAACGGTGACCTGGTCACCCTTTACCGCGTTGTGCAGAACCACCTTGAGGAGTTCGTGCGCCAGTTTAAGTGGGCGCTCAGCTCCCGCCAGATCTTCGAGTGGCAGAAGATGACGCGGCCCGAGATACTGACCGATATCCAGCGCGCGGCCCGGTTCTTCTACCTGCAACAGCATGCCTTCGGCGGCAAGGTCACCGGGCAGACGTTTGGAACCGCCACCACTGGGCCGGCCATCAACCTCCTACGCATTGAGGAGAACCTGTCCGCCGCGTGGCAGCGCCTTGCCGGCACCTACGTCGAGAACCTGACTTGGCTCGCTTGCGCCGAGCGCTACGACCGGGCGCATACTTTCTTCTACATGGACCCACCTTACTGGCAGACCGTCGGCTACGGTGTGGACTTTCCGTTTGAGGAGTACGAACGCATGGCCGACTTCATGCGGCGGTGCAAGGGCAAGGTGATGGTCAGCATCAATGACCATCCGGACATCCGGCGCGCCTTTGATGGCTTCCACTTTGAGTGCCTGGATATCCGCTACAGCACTGCTAACCAGCGCCACTGCAAAGCGGAAGTCACTGGTGAGCTGGTAATCATGAATTGGCAGCCTTCAGCCCTCGGGGGCTTGTTTTGATCCGCGTAGTCGCTTTGCATCAGCTATTTACGCAGAGGACGACAAGCCAACCGATCAAGCTCCATGCTTTGAGCATGCTGGGGAACGTGAAGAATATTGTTACGAAATCCTTGATGCAGCGTCATTTGTCGGCAAATTCATTACACTCGGCCATCATTCAAGCAAGGAACAAAATCCGTGAGCGAATACGATCCCCAGGCCTATTACGACTTTCTCGACCCGGAGGGCTTCAAGCTGGGCGAGGTGCGCAAGGGCCGTTACTTCGAGAGCACTTGGGAAATCGGGTACATCGAAGGTGATGTGTTCCACTACAACGGCGAGGCCGCTGGCAAGCTGGAGGGGCTGACCGTTACCCGTAACGACCCGCCCGGCCAACTGACCCAATGCACCCTAGTCCTGCAGGAGCCGGCTGCGTAAGGGCTAGTTGTCTATAGCGGATTTTCCGTTAAATAGAGGCCCCCATACCGAACGGTGCGGGGGCCTTTTTTTGGCCCGTGTCACCCAAAATGACGGAAATGGGCGACCAGAACCGCTAAAGTGATTTCGGCGTACCCCACCCCTTGCATCAGGAACTGTTCTCCATGCGCGAAACCCAGCAGCAAGCCACCGACCGCCTCGCTCTACAAATTGCCGAGGGCCTGGCCCTGTTGCCTGCCAACCTGCGCCGTCGCCTGGAGTCCGCCCCCGAGGGGTTCCGCCATATGTTGGGCAACGCGCTGTTTGGGGTCCACCACTGCCAGGCCGAGAGCGACTATGACCAGGGCGTGCACTTTGGCAAAACGGTTGGCAGTGTCACCACGGCTTACAGCCTGAATGTGATCGATGGCAAGCTGTTTGAAGACCTGATGCGGGCCTTGCCCCAGGTCAAGGCGCGATGAGCGCCGGCGCGCTGTCCTACCGGGGACCGGCCGACCTGACCCTGACCTATAGCGCTGCGCCCGGGCTCGGCCGCAGCGCTGAGCGCCCAGGCAGCGACGTGGTGGTGAGCCGGCCCAGCGCCGGCGCGCCGGTGTCGGTGCTGGTCGACCGCCAGTTGGGCGTGACCCTGCTGCTGGCCCCGGGCGTCAGCCGCGCCACCCTGGTGCTGCCCGACGGCACCGTGCTGGCCGGCGCGGTGCAGGGGGTTGCCGAGAGCGGCGACTATTTCGAGATTGCCCCTGTGTCAAATGCGACACACGGGAACCGTTATGCGTAACGCCGGTGAGTTCATGCCCGGACTGGTCTTGCCATCGGCCTACCACGGGGTGCTGCGCAAGCGCCTAATGGAAATCGACATGGCCAACAGCCCGGCCAACTGCCTGATCGCCCAAGCGCGCGCAGAAGGTATGGTGGAAGCCTTGGAGCTACTGAAGGCCCTGGAGGCTCATCAGATCGAGCGCCTGTACCTAGTGATCGAGCAGGGCGCCACGGCGCGCCTGCAGGCCCTGGAGCGCGGCCAGTGATCGGCCAGGCGGTGGATGTGAATACCCTGCGCGTGCTGGCCAACACCCGCTAGGCGCGCGACGCGGTGGCCGGCCGCTGGGAAGGTGACCACAGCCAGTGGATGTTGAGCATCCGCGTCGGTGGAGCCATCACGCAGGTGATCCCGGTGGGCTCTAAGCGCGACCAGGTGAAGACCTGGGCGAAGCTGGATACCCTCGTGAAGTTTGCCGGGCAAGCTGGTTTATAGGGATTTCGCGTCGAGCTCTGACCGGCCATACGCGTTACGCGATGGCCTACCTCTCGACATCGAGCGGCAGCCACAGATGATCGATAAGCAGCATAACACTCGGCATACACGGCGTTAACGTGGAACTTTTTTGTGGAACAACGCCTTCTGACAAGAAGATTTCTTCACTCCGGCCGCTTTCACTAGCTGCCTTAAGGCACTATCTAGAGCGGTTTTGTGGGGGGGCTGCCAAGTCCCCGACGGACGGTCCTTCGCAATTAGAGATGAATTGGAGAGAGGAATTTTTTGGGGAGCGGTAACATGTTAGCGTCAAGTAGACTGACTACAGGGTTCGGTCAAAAAAGCTACTTCTTGTTTTTTCGACTAGCCTTACGAAAGCATCGTGGAGCCGTTTCCTAATACAAAGGAAATGCGTCGGCATATTCTATGTTTTATCCAGATATCCACTTGCTACTAGGTGCGAATTTCATTTAGGGGGGGCAACATGACAGTAGAGGAACTGGCTCAGGCACAGCTGGTATTAGCCCAGCTCCAGTTGTGGGTAACCGCTATAGCTATTTTTGCCGGGCCGATTACTGGAGTAATTTTTACAATCTGGTTCCAAGCAAGAAAAGATAAGCTTGAGGCAAAACGAAAACTATTTCTCACTCTTGTTGGGGAGAGAAAAGGGTTGGTTATATCGCAGCAAGTTGCTCAGGCGCTCAACATGATTGATGTGGTATATGCGGACAGTGCAAACATTAAAATTCTCTGGCATAAGTACTATTCTTTACTGTCTCAACCCCCTAGCGAGGAGCGTGCCCATACTTGGATTGAGCTAATTGGAGCAATGGCACAAGAATTAAAATATTTCAAATTCAGTCAGACTGATATAGACAAGTTTTACATCCCTCAAGGGCACGCGGATGATATTGAATTTCAGCGAAAAATCTCACAGCAGTGGTCTCGGGTGTTGGAGAATACAGAGCATTTTGTTGTAGCCAGAAGAGAGGAGACTAATAGTCGCTCTGATGCGCAACTTTAAAAGATTACTACGCATGATTTGGGTGTAAGCCTTGACTTAGTTGGGTTTATATAATTTCGTAGCGGTGTGTTCAGCAATAAAGGAGTTAAATGCATGGGCGGTGCAGGCATAGAATTGCGTATGGGGATTTTACGTGATGCAGCCAAGCAACAAATACTTGGCCCTCTCTTATCCCATGGTTGGGTGGCCGCAATCAAAAGCGAGTCAATATCTGGAGAGTATTTGGTAATAGATGCTGAAAAAAACAGTGTGAAACATTCAGTCGCTCTTATGTATACGTCAGCTACAGACAATTTACACTATAAGGATTTAGAAAAAGCTGTCAGTCATATCTTCACTAATGGTCAGCTGTATAATGTTGAGGCTTATGCGAGAGGCATAACTGTACCAGTTTCTTCGATTGATGATTTTTTTCCACTGCTTGTCAAGTGGAATAGTGAATTGGCGCCCGTTAAGCCAGTTAAACTTAGAAAAACCACCAATGGTCCTATTCTAAGAATAGTTTCAGAAAATCCGTTGAAAGGGATTTGGTCTCGACTCAACCAATTCTCCAGCGCAGAGCTCGCAAAAAAGCTGATTCTGAAACGTGCCAAAGCGGATGGAGTTGTGCTTACTGATGCGCAAGTTCACTCAAAAGCTTTGGGGGTTTCGTTCTCTTTGAGTAATGCCTCCGATTACTATAAGGGGGCGCCTAACGAAAGCCTAAACAAGCGTGTTCTAAGTTTATATTACGGTACCCTGAGCCTTGCTTTCGCGGAGATGCTTGCATCCCCCATTGGGCCAGGCAATCTTGATGAGCTTGAGGGCATGACTAAGCAAGGCCACGGTCTCTTCGCTCTACCACCAGTCACTGGTAACTTCGGAGACTTGAAAGTAGGGGTTATAGCCACCGGGTTCTATCCAAACTGGGTCAGCTTTCTTGGATATGATACGGGCTTTTATCCTCGAGCTAGGGCGAAAACAGTAAGCGATTTAGACGATTTGGCTAAGTATCCGTCACAGTCTCACGCAAATATGTCAGCTCTACTGTCAGCGATACCTGAATTGGGAGATCTCTTCACTCAGGTCTACGACGATGAACCTGCCTGGTTGATACCCTATATTGACATGGCCTCCTACCGCGCGCTCAAAGGCTCGGAACCTTCAAGTAGCTACATATTTCTTAAAGATCGATCAAATAAGATATCCGAATCTAAAATCTTCTCGCAAGATTGGCCATTTTCTGAGTTAACAAGAATTGACAACTCAGATGATGGAGAGGTTTATCGAGTGCGAATCGATCATTCGGGGTTTGAAACTTGGCACGAGGCGCTGCTGTTGCACAAAAGTCCTTACTTAGGTAGTTCGACTTTGATTATGCCTGTGTTAGGCGGAGTGGCTGAATATAGAGTAACATCTCTTGCGATTTTATATTCCCTCTCAATTCTAGTGAGATATATGCCGGGCGCTTGGCGTCGTGTGGAAGGAGGGGATTGGGATCAACATTTGAGCGTCATGCGCTCCGTACTTGATGTACTAGAGAGGATTCTTCCGCAGCAGTTTTTAGAAAGTATTTCTGGGGAACGCGTCCATACGAGCATGCCAGGTTCTCTTATCTGAAGGGTCGCCAGAAAAAGGCATCCAAGCCTTGATGCTGTGGGGCTTTACCGCCTTTTTCTGTTCCTACCGCAGCACAATTGGTGTGTATTGCGGTACACCAATGTCGTTGAAGAGTTCGCATAACACCTGGTGCTGCAACCAGATGACGAAACTTTTTTTGTTAGAACGGAATCCCAGTAACCTTACGGAATGCGGGGTCCGAAAAATTTATAGATTCGAGTGCGCCGTTGTTTTCTACCACTATTCCACTATTCTCGATGTCATACATGCGTCCAATGCTTTTGCCATTGACGTACAGCTCGTCACCCTTTCCAAAATATTCATCATTAAATGAAAACTTTTTTCCTGGTGGCGGCGCAGGAAGAGTGCGCAGTCTTGATTGTTTGGAGTTGGACTCTAGACTTGATATGCGGCTTGATATGTCATTTAGTGAGGCTAAAATGT